>DATCRI010000088.1 GCA_036569045.1 Chthoniobacterales bacterium
GAAGAGCACCGCGGTGAGCGTGTCCCACATCGTCGTGGCGCTGCCGACGACCTGCTGGACGGGATTCGGATGCACACGGTCGAGGCGGCCGTCGGCGTCCCATTGGATGCCGCCGAGGTTCCAGAGAATGCCCACGCGGTAGGCGGTGTCGCCCTCGGGCACCTGCGGACGCAGCGTGACGTCGAAGGACTTGCCGGCCCGGTCGACCGTGAGGGAAATCGGCGCGCCGGCGCTCTTCTGGACGAGGGCGCTGAAGCTCGTGAGGTCGCGCACGGGCTGGCCGTTTGCGGCGGTGATGACGTCGTCCTTCTGCAGGCCGGCGGCGAGGGCCGGGCTGTCCTTCGATACGGTGCCGACGCGGGCTGCGAGCGGCGGGAGCTGCTTCTCGAGCAACTGGCCATTACGATCGATCGTGACGGGAACGGGCGCTGGCGAGGATTTCAGAAGATCCTCGAGCTGGAACAGGCCGAGGACGGGCTGCCCATCGGCCTTCACGATGAAATCTCCGGCCTCGAAGCCGGCGGCGGCTTCCGCGCTGCCCGGCAGCACGCGGGCGATACGCGGTGTGATCGCAGGCGCAATGCCGATGGAGCGGAGGCTGGTGCGGCCCCAGCCGTTGCGAGCCGGAGCGATGGGCTCGATGTCGGCGGTGGTGACTTTTCCGTCGCGCTCGTAGCGAACCGGAATGAGCGGCGCTTCGCTGCGGACGACGTTCCAGACGATGCTACCGCGGCCGTTGCCGGCGGGGCTGAATTGCGAGACGGGCGCGCCGTTGACCGAGAGGATCGTGTCGCCGGCGCGCAGGCCGGCCTTCGCGGCGGGGCCGTCGGGCAGCACGTAGCCGATCTTCGTGGTCATCTCGCCTTCGCCGATCGGGCGGCCGACCACCCAGACGATGGTGGCGATGAGGACGGCGAGCAGGAAGCTGAAGAGGGGGCCGGCGGCGGCGACAATGATCTTGTCGATCGGCTTCACGGGCGGAAGCTTTGAGCGGTCGGTCTCGACCTCGCCTTCCATGATCTCCATCGGGGCGAGTTGCGGGATGGCGACGAAGCCGCCGGCGGGAATCGAGCCGAGGCGGTATTCCACGCCATTGATGGTCTTCTTCCAGATCGGCTTGCCGAACCAGATCGCGAACTTCTCCACGACGAGACCACGCCAGCGAGCAGCGAGAAAATGGCCCAGTTCGTGGACCAGAATCATCAGGTTGAAAATGAGGATGACCTCAACGGCGATGAACAAAAATTTAAGGATGTCGGCGACCATGGATGGCGGACGTGGAGCTACAGCATGGCAGGGGACGGTGCAAAATCAAATGCTCGGAGGCCGATTCTTTGCCGGGCTCCGCGACCGGGGACGTCAGGCGGGTTCGTCGCTCAGCAGCCAGTCGATGGCGGGCTGCCGGGCGGCAAAGACGCGCGTCGGCACCGCGTGGAGGGCGGTGATGGCGACCGCGTGGGAGCGGTTCTGGTCCATCGGGGATGGAGCGAAGAAGGCCACGCGTTCCGTGGTCACGCTGCCGATCTCGTGGAGGTCGTAAAAGAGGTAGTCGTCGGGTGTCGCGTAGTCGTTCACCCGGTTCACGAGGGCGCGAAGGCGGGTGACTCCGCATTTTTCGAGAATGGCCGCGACCTCATCGATCTCGGTTTTCGAAATCTGGCGGTGTTCGCGGACGACCCATTCCACAAATCCCCGGGCATCGTGAAATACGGTGAGGACGTCGCTCCGGTAAATCATGCTCATGCCGAGGTGGCAGAAGTTAATCTGGGCGCGGCCTCGAAGGGAAGCTGACGATTTGGGGGCGAGTCAGCGATTGCGGGCACGGGCGGCCTCGAGCTCGGGGAGATGCTTCTCGGCCCAGACGCAGATCGCCTCCAACGGCTCGATGAGACTGCGACCGAGGGGCGTGAGGGCATATTCGACCTTCGGCGGAACGACCGGGTGCACCGTGCGCGTCACCAGTCCATCGTTTTCCAGGCTGCGCAGCGTCTGGGTGAGCATCTTCTGCGAGACGCCGGAAATCTGGCGCTGGATTTCGCTGTGACGCTTCGTGCCATCGGCCAGCGTATGGATGATGAGGGCCGTCCACTTGTCGGCGATGCGATCGAGCACCTCGCGCGAGCGGCAGGCGGGATTCATCACCGAAGGGGCGGGGGGCTTGCGGCGGGAGTTCATGGGAACCAAAAGGTGCGTATGATACCGAAATGTGGGTAATTGACGTAATTGGAAGTTAAGCGGATTGTGCCCTCACCGAAAGGATTAATCGATGAGAATCAACCAGGAGTTCCAAGGGCCGAGGGGAGCAGATCTGCTGCCCGTGCGGCATGAAGGCGTGGCGGCCTCGGGCGATCGGCGCTCGTCACCCGTCGACGACGCGTCGTTGCTCGACAGCTATTCGCAGGCCGTCATGAACGCCGTGGAAAAGGTCGCGCCCTCGGTGGTGAACATCGAGATCCGGCAGGTCGTGAACGACGGTCGGCGCTCCCGTGAGGCCGGCGGCAGCGGTTCGGGCTTCGTCATTGCGCGCGACGGTTTCATTCTCACGAACAGCCACGTCGTGCATGGCGCAAGCCGCATCGACGTCTCGCTCTCCGACGGTCGGCACTACCCGGCCGCGCTCATCGGCGACGATCCCGACACGGATCTGGCCGTCATTCGCATCGACGCGCCGAGTCTCACCCACGCGGAGCTTGGCGAGTCCGCGGCGGTGCGCGTCGGGCAGCTCGCCATCGCCATCGGCAATCCCTTTGGTTTCCAGGCCACCGTCACGGCGGGCGTCGTGAGCGCCCTTGGGCGCTCGCTGCGCGCGCAGTCCGGCCGCATGATCGACAATGTGCTCCAGACCGACGCGGCGCTGAACCCCGGCAACTCCGGCGGTCCGCTCGTGGATTCGCGGGGCGTGGTGATCGGCGTGAACACCGCCATCATCCGGCCGGCGCAGGGCATTTGCTTCGCCACCGCCATCGACACGGCGAAGTTCATTGCGGGCTGGCTGATCAAGGAAGGCAAATTCCGCCGGGCCTACATCGGCGTGGGCGGGCAGGACGTGCCGCTGCACCGCCGGGTGGTCCTCTTTCACAAGCTGCCCGTGGAGACCGGCGTGCTGGTGGTCTCGATCGAGCCGGGCAGCCCGGCGGAAGCCGCGGGTCTGGTGATCGGCGACGTCATTGTCGGCTACAACGAGCACCCGGTCGCGAGCATCGCCGATTTGCACAAGCTGCTGCTCGGCCGCGAAATCGGCGTGCCGGCGCGGCTCACGATCTCCCGCCATACCCAGAAACTCTTGCTCCCGATCACGCCGCGGGAGTCCGCGCCGTCGCCGGAACCGGCGGCCCGCTGAACGAACCTCTGCCAATCATGAATCCATCCGAACCACTCAATATCGATGAAGCCAGCTTCGACCGCGCGGTCCTCCAGTCGCCCATCCCGGTGCTGGTCGACTTCTGGGCGCCCTGGTGCGGCCCCTGCAAGATGATCGCACCCCTGCTCGACGAGATTGCCCGGGAAAACTCCGGCGCGATCCGCGTGGCCAAGGTCAACGTCGACGACCACCCCGCCCTCGCGGCGAAGTTCGGCGTGCGGTCCATTCCCACGCTGCTGGTCTTTGCCGACGGCGCGTTGAAGGACACGATCGTCGGGCTCACCAGCAAGCAGACGCTCCTGGGCAGGGTCGCCGCAGTCGCGGCCTGATTTCGACAGCCGGCTTCCTCCTCGTGACGAACCGTCTCAGCAAGACCACTGGCCAGGTGAGCACCTTGGGCGGTGGACTCCACGAGGCGTTCCTGCGATAAGCTTTCGCCGGTATGGCGACGCCGTTTTTCACCCGGTCGCGTGCGGCCGGGCTCGCCGTGTTGGCGCTGTTCGTGCAGGCCGTCGCGGCCTCGCCGACGCTTTGGATCATCGGCGACTCGACCGTGAAGAACGGCGTGAAAGGCCCGCGCGGCTGGGGCGAAGAGATTGCGGAGTTTTTTGATCCCGCGAAAATCCGGATTCAAAACCGCGCGCTCGGCGGACGCAGCAGCCGGACCTACCTCACCGAGGGCCTGTGGGAGCAGGTGCGAGCGCAATTGAGGCCGGGGGACTTCGTGCTGATGCAGTTTGGACACAACGACGGCGGAAACGTGGAGAAGGATATCTCTCCCGGCCGCCCGCCGCGCGCGTCGCTGCGGGGTAATGGCGAGGAAACGGTGATCACGGGCGCGCCGGGGAAGCGTGAGACGGTGCACACCTACGGCTGGTATCTGCGGAAGTTTATCGCGGACACGAAGGCCGCCGGTGCGCTGCCGATCGTCCTGTCGATGGTCCCGCGGAACGACTGGAAGGACGCGAAGGTGATCCGTGTGACGGACAGCTATGGAAAATGGGCCGCGGAGGCCGCGCGGCAGGGCGGCGCGGAGTTCATCGATCTCAACCGGATCGTTGCGGATCGCTACGACCAGCTCGGCGCGGGGAAGGTGAAGGCTTTTTTTCCGGACGAACACACGCACACCAACCGGGAGGGCGCGAAATTCAACGTGGCGTGCGTGGTGCAAGGCATCCGCGAGGCGAAGGATTGTCCGCTATCCGCCACGCTCCGGCCGCCGGGGCAGCCGCGGGTGATGGAAAATCTCGGGCGCGGCGTGGTCGCGATTCACCAGAGCGACGGACATGTCTTCGTGAACTGGCGATTGCTCGCCACGGATCCGGACGGCACGGCGTTCAACGTGTATCGCGCGGCTGGCGATGACGCGCCGGTGCGGCTCAACGACGCGCCCCTCACGCGGCAAACCTGTTTCACGGACACCGCTCCGCAGTTTGCCCGGGAGAGCGCGTATTTCGTGCGGCCGGTTATCGACGGCGTGGAGGGCAGGGAAAAGGGAGTCTTTCGATTGCCGGCGAATTCGCCCGCCCGCCCGTATCTCTCCGTGCCATTGCAGACGCCGCCTGGCTACACGCCGAATGACGCGTCGGTCGGCGACCTCAACGGCGACGGGGAATACGAGATCGTTCTCCACCAGGCCGGCCGCAGCCATGACAACTCGCAGCCCGGCGTGACCGATCCTCCGATCCTCCAGGCTTACAAGCTGGATGGCACGCTGCTCTGGACGGTTCACCTCGGCAAAAACATTCGCGAGGGCGCGCACTACACGCAGTTCATCGTCTACGATCTCGACGGCGATGGCCGTGCGGAGGTCGCCTGCAAGACGGCCGACGGCACGATCGACGGACAGGGGAAGGTCATCGGCGACGCAAAGGCGGATTACCGGAACGCCGACGGCTACGTTCTCTCCGGGCCGGAATTTCTCACGATTTTCGACGGACGCACTGGCGCCGCGCTCGCGACCACGAACTACATCCCGCCGCGGCATCCGGGGAATCCGCTTCATCCGACGGCCGACGAATTGAAGGCAGAGTGGGGTGATGGCTACGGGAACCGCTGCGACCGCTTCCTCGCTTGCGTCGCCTATCTCGACGGGGTGCGCCCCAGCCTCGTGATGGGTCGCGGCTACTACACGCGCACGGCGTTGACGGCCTGGAACTGGCGCGGCGGGCGGCTCAGCCGCGTCTGGACTTTCGACAGCAGCGAGGGGCCGGAGGAAAACCGGAAGTTTGCGGGGCAGGGAAACCACAATCTTTCCATCGCGGATGTGGACGGCGACGGCAGGGACGAGATCGTCTACGGCGGAATGTGCATCGATGACGACGGCAGGGGGCTCTATTCGACGGGGCTGGGCCACGGCGACGCGCTTCACGTCACCGATCTCGATCCCGGCCGGCCGGGGCTGGAGGTTTTCCGAATCCAGGAGCGGTTCGACGACGCAGGGGCGCACATGTTCGACGCGAAGACGGGCCGGATCCTCTGGAAAAAACCCTCGCTTGCGAAGGGCCCCGACGGCGAAGGGCCGGCGCGGGGGCTCGCGGCGGACATCGACCCGAGCCACGAGGGAGCCGAGTGCTGGGTCTTGGGCGCGGGTATCACGGGCCTGTTTGACTGCAAGGGCAACGTGATTTCCGACAAGGCGCCGCCGACCTGCAATTTCGCCGTCTGGTGGGATGGCGACCTGCTCCGCGAGCTGCTGGACAAAAACTGGATCGCCAAGTGGAACCCGCGCACGAAAGCCCTGGACACGTTGCTCACCGCGGAAGGATGCGCCTCGAACAACGGCACGAAGGCCACGCCCTGCCTCAGCGCGGACATTCTCGGCGACTGGCGCGAGGAGGTCGTCTGGCGGAGCGCGGACAACAAGGAGCTGCGCATTTATACGACGACCATTCCGACGAATTACCGCCTGCCCACTCTCATGCAGGATCCGCAATACCGGCTCGGCGTCGCGTGGCAGAACGTCGGCTACAACCAGCCGCCGCACCCGAGCTATTATCTGGGCGAAGGCATGGCAAAGCCGCCGCGCCCGCAGATCGCGACACCGTAACCCCGGCCGATAGCCTCAGCAGGCGGTGACGCCTTTTTTGAGGATGATGTTGCCGTATTTAACAGGAGGAAACGGAGGTAAGGGAGAGTGGAAATTGCCGTCCTCCGTTCTCTCGGTTTCCTCCTGTGCAAAAATTTACGCGCGGCCGTAGAGCGGGCCGAAGTTCGCGCAGGCGCGGAAGTCGGCGGACTCGGGCTCGGCGGTGCCGAAGGCGTTCCACGCGGCGGGGCGGAAGACCTGCTCGCCGGGGACGTTGTGCATGTAGACCGGGATGCGGAGCATCGAGGCGAGGGCGATGAGGTCCGCGCCGATGTGGCCGTAGCTGAGCGAGCAGTGGTTCGCGCCCCAGGCGTTCATCACGGAATAGACGTCGCGGAACGCGCCCTGGCCGGTCGTGCGCGGGACGAACCACGTGGTCGGCCACGTGGGATTCGTGCGCTCGTCGAGCGCGGCGTGGACCTCCTCGGGCAGCTCGACGGTCTCGCCTTCCGCGATTTGCAGGGCGGGCCCGAGGCCCTTGACGAGGTTGAGCCGGCAAATGGTCGTCGGCATGCCGCCGCGGGTGCGGTAGCGCGTGGACCAGCCGCCGCCGGGGAAGTATTCGGTGATGGACGGGTGCCACGTCGTCGCGCCGAGGCATTTTTGCACCTCGTCGTCGGAGATTTCCCAGAAGGGCTTCATCGCGGGCTGCCCGTCGAGCGACTGCTGGCCGGTGCCGTCGAGCGCGGCGGGGCCGGAGTTGATGAGGTGGAGGAAGCCGCCCGCGGCCGCGCCGGTGAGCGCGTGGCCGGTGACGCGCTGCACGGCGTCGGGGCTCCAGTAGGTGCGCACGTCGGCGAAGATTTGCGCGGTGTTCGTGAGGAGGTGGCCGAAGAGCATGGACGCGGCGTTGAGGGCGTCGTTCTCGGTGGCGACCATGTAGGGCGCGCGTTTGCCGTTCCAGTCGAACGAGCTCGTGAGGATGGCCTCGAGGAAGTCGCCGTTCGGGAAATGGTCGGTCCACTGGCGCTGGCCCTGGAAGCCGCCGGCGAGCGCGTAGTGGCCCTGGGCTTCCTCGCCGAAGCCGGCCTCGGCGAGTTTCGGATTGCCGACCATGAGGTCGCGGGCGATGAGCGCCATCTTCACGCAGGTCTCCCACTCGGCATCGAGCGTGGCGCGGCTGCGCGTGGTCGCGGGGGAGTTGTAATCCTTGCCCTCGGGGCAGTTCGCCTTCACCCAGGCGAGGGCTTTTTCGTATTCGGCCTTGTCGTAGATGCCGCGCTCCATGCGGCGGACGAACTCGGTCATGTCCACGCTCTCGACGCGCATGCCGAGCCAGTTCTCGAAGAACGCGGGATCGACGACGGAGCCGGCGATGCCCATGGAGGTGCCGCCCATCGCGAGGTAGGCGCGGCCGCGCATGGTGGCGACGGCGAGGCCGGCGCGGGCGAAGCGAAGGAGCTTCTCCTGGACATCGGCGGGGATTTCCTGGGTGCCGCCGTCCTGCACGTCGCGGCCGTAGATGCCGAAGGCGGGCAGGCCCTTCTGCGCGTGGCCGGCGAGCACGGCGGCGAGATAGACCGCGCCGGGGCGCTCGGTGCCGTTGAAGCCCCAGACGGCTTTCGGAATCGTCGGGTCCATGTCCATCGTCTCGGAGCCGTAGCACCAGCAGGGCGTGACGGTGAGCGAGACGCCGACGCCGGCGCGGGCGAATTTCTCGGCGCAGGCCGCGGCCTCGGCGACGCCGCCGATGCAGGTGTCGGCGATCACGCACTCGACGGGCTGGCCGTTCGGATGGCGGAGGGTGGAGGTGAGGAGGCTCGCGACGGATTTCGCGAGGTTCATCGTCTGGTCTTCAAGCGATTCGCGCACGCCGCCAAGGCGGCCGTCGATCGTGGGGCGGATACCGATTTTCGGGAGAGATCCGATCGGGAAGGGAAGGGAATTCATGATGGGAAGGAGATCAGGCGGAGACGAGGATCATGTTCGCGTAGGGCGTGGTGTCGCCGGTGCGGATGAGACCGATGGCTGCGGGCACGCGCTTCTTGAAGACGGCCTCGTGCGGCTCGTGCGTGACGGGGATGCCGGCGAACGCGGTGGCAAAGGCGGATCTTACGGTGTCGGAATTGTGCGCGAGGAATTCCTCGGCCATGTAGGCCTGGCCGACGACGAAGTTCCGGCGGACGGCTTCCAGCGTTTGCAGCACGGTGGGGACGTCGTCTACGAGCGAGATGTCCACGGTTTCGATCTGCGGCCAGAAGGGAAAACCGCGATCGGAGATGACGAGCATGTTCGTGTGGCGAACGCGGCTGAGGAGGGAGTTGATCTGGGGATTGAGGATGCCGGTTTTGAGCATGTTCGGGGATTGGTGAGATTACAGCTTCAATGCGCGCTGGCGGTAGTGCTCGTCGATGCGATTGGCGATGCGATGCACGTCTTCATCGGAGAGAAAGACGGGCCCGCCGAGCGCGACGGCGCCGGCGAAGATCCGCGCCGCCTTGTCGGTCATGAGCATGGCCGCCTTCACGGCATTGGCCGAGCCGCCGAGCGTGATCAGGCCGTGATTCTCGAGCAGGATGGCGCGCGGCGCCGTGCCGAATTTCTCGAGAAATTCCGTGACTCCGCGGCGAATGGCCTGGGAGAGGCGCAGGCCGGGATCGGTGTAGGGCACGAGCACCGAGGCGGGTCCGCAGCAGACGATCTCGTCGGGGAAGAGCCGGCGCGTGGCGAAGTCGCGCGCATGCGGCGAGCAAAGGATCTGGTTGACGCTGATCGGATGCGTGTGCCCGACGAACTCGATGCCAGGCAGCGAGAGCAGATAGGCGTGAAAGAGCGCCTCGACGGAGGGCTTTTTCGCCGCCGGATCGACGCGACAGCCGAAGAGTTCGTCCTCGATCTGCTGGTCGGTGAGGTCGTCGCGCTCGAGCATCGCGAGCAACGGCGCGAGGCGGCATTCGACGACATCGGCTGCGGACATCGTGCCGAGGCTGCTGCCGCTGGCCTTTACGAGGAACGTTTCCTCGCCGAGCCGCGTGGAGGTGTTGCCCTCGCCGAGGATCGCCAGGGCGCGGGACTCGGCGCCAAGCTCATGGGAGAGCGCGATGAGGGAGGCGAGGCGTTCGGAATCGACAGGTTGGCTCATTTTCAACATTCGATCATGGCTTTGAGCACACCGGTCTCGGGCTTAACCCAGCTCGGGAATTGCTCCGGCACGGTGTCGAACGGCGCGCGGTGCGTGATCCAGGGCGCCGTGTCGATGCGGCCCGATTCGACGAGCTCGATGATGCGGGGGAAATCGGCGCTGCGAGCATTGCGGCTGCCCATGAGCGTGAGTTCGCGCTTGTGGAAGTTTGGGTCGTTGAAGGTGACGTCGCCCTGGAAGAGGCCGACAAAAACGAGCCGTCCGCCGTGCGCGGGGTAATTGAATGACGCCATCATTGAGCGCGAATTTCCCGTTGCGTCGAAGACGGCCGTCGGCAGGTCGCCGTTCGTGAGCTTCTCGAGCTCGGCGACCACATCGGGAACGGTCGCGTTCAGGGTGTGCGCGACGCCGAGCGTGTCGCGGCAGAATTGCAGGCGCGCGTCGTTGACATCCATCGCGATCACGATTGCGCCGGCGGCCTGCGCGAACTGGATCGCCGCGAGCCCGATCGGTCCCGTGCCGATCACGAGCACGATCTCGCCGGCTTCGATCTGGGCTCGGTCCACGGCGTGCGCGCCGATGCCGAGCGTCTCGATGAGGGCGAGCTGGTCGAGCGTGAGTTTTTTCGAGGAGTGGAGCTTCGCGGCGGGGACGACGATGCGCTCGCGGTGGCCGCCGTCGGCGTGGACGCCGAGGACCCGGAGGTTCGTGCAGCAGTTACCCTTGCCGCGTCGGCAGGCGATGCATTTTCCGCAGTTCAGATACGGCTCGACGGTGCAACGGTCGCCGGGAGCGACGTTCGTGACGTCGGGGGCGACCGCAACCACCTCGACGCCGAGTTCGTGGCCGAGGATGCGCGGATACGAGAAGAACGGCTGCTTGCCGTTGAACGCGTGGATGTCCGTGCCGCAGACGCCGATGCGGCGCACCTGCACGAGGGCATGGCCCGCGGGCGGCTGGGCGTCAGGTTCGGGCGTGTCGCCAAGGATGAGCTTTCCAGGTTCTTCGAGCGTCAGCGTTTTCATGGGTCAGAGTTGTCAAGCGGGATGGACGATGATTTCGGGAGACGGGAGAGAGTTTTCGGCGACGAATGCTTCGGCCGGTTCTTCGAGCGTTGCGAAGGGATTGTCGAGCAAGGGGGGCTGCCTGTCGAACGGATCGACAGGGCAGGCATCAGATCGTTTGGGAAAGAAATCCGCCGTCGACCCGCAGGTCGATCCCGGTGACGAAGCTGCTCGCGCCAGAGCAGGCGAGGAAGACGGCGGCGCCGATCAGCTCGTGCGATTCGCCGAAACGCGCCATCGGGGTATGACCAAGGATCGACTGGGCGCGCGGCGTGGGCGTGCCGTCGGGGTTGTAGAGAAGGGCCCGGTTTTGCTCCGCGGGGAAGAAGCCGGGGGTGATCGAGTTCACGCGCACGCCGGCCGTCGCCCATTCGCGCGCGAGGAATTTCGTGAGGTTGAGCACGGCGGCCTTGGCGGCGGAGTAGGTCACTACGCGACTGAGCGGCAGATGGGCGGAGACGCTGGCGATGTTGATGATGCTGCCCTTGCCTCGACGGCACATGGCGGGGCCAAACTCCTGGCAGGGCAGTAGCGCGCCGCCCGCGAGATTGAGAGCGAGGTTCTCGTTCCAATCCGCGAGCTCGATGTCCTCGAATTTTCGCTCGGTGGTGACGGTGACCTTCGGGTCGTTGCCGCCGGCGGCGTTCACGAGGATCGTGGGGGCGCCCAGGGCCGCCTCGATCTCCTTGTGCGCGGCGGCGAGGCTGGCCTTGTCCGCCGCGTCGCAGGGGAAGAACTGCGCGCGGCCCTGTTTCCCCGAGATTCGTGCCACGCGTTCTTCGCCTCGTTCGCGGCCACGCCCGAGCACGGCAACCGTAGCTCCAGAATCCGCGAGGCCCTCGGCAATGGCGCCGCCGAGGACGCCGGTGCCGCCGAGGACGACGGCGATTTCGTCGGTGAGGTCGAAGATCGAGTGTGCCATGGCTTCTAGGATTTCGCGACGAGGCGGGGATAGATCAGGCCGTAAACACCGACATAAAGCAGGCATACGAGCGGGACGATGTATCCGATGGCGATGTTGCCGCCTGCCGAGGCGATGACCTTGCCCATGATGAGGGGGATCACCGCGCCGCCGACGATGGACATGACGAGCGCGGAGGAGGCCATCTTCGTTTGCGCGCCGAGGTCGCGAATCGCCAGCGCGAAAATGGTGGGGAACATGATCGAGAGGAAGAGGAATGTCGCAACGAGGAAGTAGCCGGAGATCGGCAGGCCCTGGACGACGACGAGCAGCAGCAGGGAGCTGGCGAAGGCGCACGTGGCGAGCACGCGGCTCGGCGAGAATATGCGCAGGATCGCCGATCCCGAGAACCGCCCGATTGCAAAGCACAGCATGCCTGCGCTCACCATGAAGCTGGCGCTCTGGTCGATGGTGGGCGTCTTCGAATAAAGGCTGCTCAGCGGGCCGGCTAGAATCGGCAGCACCGTGTCGTTCAGGATCGTATGCGAGTGCTCGATGAGGTAGTTCACCATCATCGCGCCGATGCACGTCTGCGCGGCGACGTAGAAGAATTGCGCGAGCACGCCGAGGGTGAAGTGCGGCTTCGCGAAGAGGGACTTCTCGCCATTTTGCGCCCCGTAGTGACCGAGGCCTTCCTTCGCCTCGGCGGCGGCCACCGTGGCAGGGTCGGAGTTTCCGGCATCCATCGGCTCGATGGCGTGCGGGTCCACTTCGCCGTCGCCCTCGGGCAGACGCAGAAACGAGAAGATGACGAAGATCACCGCGACGAAGCTGCCCAGCACGATGTAGGGGAAGAGGAGCGTGTCGAAATTCGGCGTGCCGCTCGCTTCTTCGTGCGAGACTTTGAACATCAAGAGTCCGCCGACCATCGGGCCGAGGATCCAGCCCACGGCGTTGAACGACTGGCTGAGCACGAGGCGCGAGCTCGCCGTCTCTTTCGGGCCAAGGATCGTGATGTAGGGATTCGCCGCGGTTTCGAGGCAGGCGAGGCCGCAGAAAAGAATGAAGAGCGCGGTGAGAAACGCCCAGAACGTGCCGAAGACGTTGCCTGCCGGGATGAACAGAAACGATCCCATCGCGACGAGTCCGAGGCCGATGAGGATGCCGCCCTTGTAGCCGAAGCGCCGCACGAGCAGCCCCGCCGGGATCGCCATGAGGAAATACCCCATGTAGGTCACGAACTGGATGTAAGTCGATTGGCTGACCGGGACGTGGAGGATGTTCTGGAAGTGCTTGTTCAGCACGTCGAGCATCGCGTGGCAGAATCCCCAAAGGAAAAAGAGGATCGTGACGAGGGCGAACGCGAAGCCAACGCTGCGCGATTGTGAGGAGGGAGTGGACATGATGGGGAGGGGGAGAGGGTTAGCCGAAGATCGGTTTGATGTGGCGTTCGAGCAGGTTGTGGGTGACGTTGCGCGCGATGATTGCCTCGTTTGCCGCGAGGGCGTCGGTGTAGCGGGTCTTCATCTCGGCAGCGACCTTGAAGCCGACGTGGATGAGCTGGCGGAAGTCGGCGTTGTAGTCGGGGCAGGCCTGCTCGTGGCGCAGGGTGGCGGCATATTTTTCGGAGCTCCAGCCGGCGACTTCCTCCGGCGTGGGGAGGCGGTCTTTTTGAATGTCGATGACGGTCGCGTAGGGACCGGTGAGTTCGTCGAAGCGGCCGTAGGCGCCAGCATAGACGTCCTTCGCGATGGCGAGCGCGTCGCCGCCGGACTCGGCGAGGCCGATGACTTCCTCGAGCCAGGTGGTGCCGGCGGTTTTCACGTGCAGGCCGGCATCGTGCTTTTTGACGAGGCGATTGATGATGGGGTAGAGCGAGAATTTGTCGCTGCCGGAGTGAACGCTGAGCTTGAGCGTGGCGGGCAGGTTGAACTCGCGGATGGAAAATGCGATGACGCAGAGGTCTTCGTCGAATTCCTTCTCGAACTGCGCGAGATCGCCAACGTAATCGACGCCTTTGTTGAAGCGGCCGGTGAACTTCGGCGCGATGGTCTGCGCGGGCACCCCCTCTCCGGCCAGCATGGCGAGGATGAGGAAGAGTTCGACGGGCGTCTGTGGCGTGTCGGTCTCGTCTACGGAGACTTCGGTGATGAAATTCTCCGCGCCTTTTTTCTCCGCAATGTGGCGGTAGATGGCGCCGGCCTCCTGCGCGGCGAGGAGGAATTTTTCCGCGGTGGCGCGCACGATTTCCTCGGTGAGCGTGAAGGGCTGCGCGATGCCGGGGATGGCGAGGGCGCCGAGGTATTTGCGCGTGCTTTCGATGAACTTCGCGAGGGACTCCTCGGAGGCGGGCTTGCCGGTGAAATCGGCGACGTCGAGCGTATAGAAGTCGCTCGCGGCGATGAAGGCGTCCACGGTCTTGAGGCCGATGTGGTCGGCATCGACGTAGTAGGCTTCCGTCCAGCCGAGCGCGGTGACCGCGGCGTCGGCCTCGGCGCGGAGATCGTCGGGCCGGCTCTTGACGATGGTGTGCTCGCGGTTGGATTTGTTCCAGGTGGGATGGACCTCGAGTCCCAGCTTGCGCGCTTCGACGATGGCCTGGAGCTGGGCGCGGCCCTGATGGGCGAAGCGATCTCCGGAGCCGAACGTGTATTTTTGGATCTTCATGGAATCTGGATGAAAACGGCGCGGCAGGGCGAGCCGGAGAGGCCGGGCACCAGCAGCGGGAGGGCCTGGAAGATGGCGCCCTCGGCGGCCTCGCGCCAGCCGTCGCGGAAGCAGAGATCCTCGACGACCCAGATGCCTGCGCCAAGAACGATCTCGTGCGTGCGGGTGTTGTCGGGATCGCGGCTGCCGCCGATGGAATAGTGGTCGATGCCGATGCCTTTCACGCCCCGGGCGACGAGCCACTCCGCGCCCTCGGGAGAGAGGTAGGGCGAGTGGTAGTGCCATTCCTCGGTCTTCGCGCGGCGATGACCCCAGCCGGTGTTCAGGAGGACGATCTTGCCGGCGAGGTCGTCGGGCAGGGCGGACGCAAGCGCGGCGCGATCGATGGCGTGATCGGGGCCGATGCCGGCAAGATCGGCGACGTGAGCGGGGCCGGTGAAGGTCTCGAGCGGGAAAGCGTCGATGCTCGCGCCGTTGGCGAGCTTGTGGAGCGGGGCGTCGAGGTGCGTGCCGGTGTGCGAGGCGAAATGGAAGACTTCCATGCGCCAGCCATCGGCGGGATGGTCGGCGATGCGCGGGAGTTGCACGGGCGGATGGACCGGGCAGTTAGGTGCGCCGTCGGCGAGGGGCTGGGAGAGGTCAAAGATGCGCATGACGACTAGTTCGAGGCGATTTTGAAGACGACGGTTTCCGCAGGGAAGGGGCCGGGTGCGATGGGTTCCTGCTCGGTGCTCACGAGGATACCGGGGGTGGCGTCGCTCGGGATGGGATTATCGGCGTGCGCCGAGGGGAAGATGCCGAGCCAGACCCCGACGAGGATGAGAGGCAGCGCAAGGTGGGGGAAACGGATGCGTGTCACGGGAGGATCAGGCGAGGATGGGGTCCCGATGCGCGGGAAGGCCGCGGGTGAAGTTGTGATTGTGGATCGGCGCGAGGATATCGAGCACCTCGGCGAGAAGCTGCTCGTCCAGGGGCTCGCTGGCGTAGGCGATGTTGTCCCGGATGTTCTGCGGGCGGGCGGTGCCGACGAGCGTGGTGGCAATGTCGGGATTCGCGCAGCAGAACTGGACGGCCAGCTTCACGATGTCCACTCCGCGCGCCTGGCAATGCGCGACAGCCTTGCGGCAGCCCTCCTTGATCGCCTCGCTGGCGGGATGCCAGCCCGGCGCTCCCTGGGGCGTGAGCAGCCCCATGCCGGTCGGCGATGCGTTGATGACGCCGACCCCCTTTTCCTTGAGGGAAGGCAGGAGATCGCCGAGCGAGGTGTCGTTGAGCTCGTAATGGCAGAACGAGAGGATCGTCTCCACGATGCCGGGTTCGACGCGGTCGAGAATGCTTGGAAAAACATTCAGCGGCAGGCCGGTGATGCCGACGTGACGGACAAGTCCCTGCTTCTTGAGGTTGTGCAGTGCCGGCAGCGTCTCGTTCACGATCTGGTCATGATCCGCGAACTCGATGTCGTGACACTGGATGAGATCGATATGATCGACGCCGAGTCGCACGAGGCTGTGCTCGACGCTGCGCTCGGTGCTGGCGCGGGAGAAGTCGTAGTCGCCGCGGGCCTCGCTGTAGCTGCCGATCTTCGTGGCGAGGAGGTAGCGGGACCGATCCACGCCCTCGAGCGCGCGGCCGAGCACCTTCTCGGCGCGGGTGCCCCCGTAGGCTGGTGACACGTCGATGAAATTGATCCCGCCGTCGAGCGCGGCATGCACGGTCTCGATGCATTCGTCGAGTTTCACGGAATGAAAGACTCCTCCGAGCGAAGAAGCGCCGAAACTGAGGACGGAAACGTTCAGGCCGGTCTGGCCAAGAGGACGATACTTCATGAAACGAAAGCGGATTATTCTGGGAGTGAGGTGTCAACCTAATTGGCACCGTGAGAACGGAACATGGCCCTCCTTGTCGAATCCATGACGATTCTTGACTTGCTCCCGGGGGGCGCTACGTAGGGTTCATGCGTCCTGCCGATGCCTCGCCGCCGGGCTTCATGTCGCGTGCCGTGCGGAAGGCACGGCGTTTCTATCTCCAGCTCGAGCCCGACCAAAAGGGCCGCTTTACCGTCCTCTGCGGAGGCTGGGAACGCTGCGCGCCGAATTACGACGTCAACCGCTCCCGCTTTCCTCATCACGGCGTGGAGTTCGTTGCGGACGGGGAAGGCTGGCTGGAATTGAACGGAAAGTCGCACCCGCTTCACCGCGGTGTCGCCTTCGCCTACGGCCCCGGCGTTCCGCATCGGATGCGCACGCATCCCGATCGCTGCCTGGTGAAGTATTTCGTGGATTTTGCGGGGAGTGACTGCGTCCCGCTGCTTGCCGAGTGCGGCTTGACGCCCGGCGTATGCCGCGCGGTGGCGGAGCCGGACACGGCGATCGCGGCCTTCGAGCAAGTGCTGGCTGCGGGGCTGGATTACGGCCGACACGTGGCGCGCGTCACCGCCCTGCAGGCGGAGGTGTTGCTGCTGCGACTTTCGGATGCCCACCAGCCGCTCGACGGGCGACTGCGCTCGAGGCAGACGTTCGAGCGATGTCGAGCCCATCTCGACGCGCACTTCCTCGAACTGCGCGCGGTCGAGGACGTCGCGTGCGCCTGCCATGTCGATCCGGCGTATTTGAGCCGGCTCTTTGCGATGCACGGAGGCGAACCGCCGTATCGGTATCTGATGCGCCGGAAAATGGCGTATGCCGCCGAGCTGCTCCACGGCGGGAGCCTGATCGTCCGAGAGGTGGCCGACCGGCTCGGGCTCGACCCGTTTCAGTTTTCTCGCGCCTTCAAGCGCATCCATGGCATTTCGCCGGCGAAATTCATGGCCCTCTACGCCGGGGCGAGCGGCGAGGAGCGGGAATCGCCTCGCAACGAACAAGCCTGAAAACAGGTCTCCGCTGATGGAGTGATTCGATCGAGATCGTGGAGATCGCCTTCGAGACCACTGCCGCCCGACGCAGCGCACTCGTGCTCTGGCTGCCGATGGCGAGAACAAGTCAAGAATCATCATGCAGAGGACGAGGAATGCCATGTTTCGTCCCTCGCTGCGGCGTCTCGCCGAGGAAGGGACATGGCTCTTTTTTTCGAAATGAATTGCGGATTTAAGAATTTCTCCGGGTTAGGATTCCACCGCAACGCCTTGAAAAATGGTTGAGAAAACAGCTTCCCCCAAACCTAAACGCCTCCTGAGGGGGCGCTTCCTCGTCATCAGCATCCTCTTTCACGTGATCCTGGCCGTCGTGGCGACGTATCTCGTGGTGCAGACGTTCATGCCGCGCCCGCCGTCGTTCAAACCGGGGCCGCCGGCACCGCGCAACAGGGAGGTCGAGCACAAGATCGACATGGTGAAGAAACAGAACACCATGAGTGCGCCGATGCAGACGAAGCGCATCACCTCCACCGGCCTGTCGAAGGTCGTGCTGCCGGAGATGCCGGATGTCGCAAGCCCGGAGCCTGCGACGCCGACCACCATGGCAGGAATGGGCGCTCCCGCGGCGGGATTTGGAATGGGCAAGATCGGCGGCGGGGATGGAGCCGCGGGCGGAGGGTCGCCCTTCTTTGGACTCCGTGACAGCGGTGCTGGCCTTGAGGGCACATTTTACGATTTCAAGCGCGAGGCGAAGGACCGTTCCGTGGATAAAGTTCCGCCCTTCGACCAGATCGTGGATCGTTTCACCACCGGCGCGTGGGGACCCAAGAATTTCAAGAACTTCCAATCTCCGGTAAAACTCTACGGGAAGACGTTTCTCTTTCCTGCAATTCGCGACACGGAGGCGGGCAAAGCTTTCCAGGCGCCGGAGACGGCGCCCGGCGGATGGCTCGCGCATTACGTAGGCATGATCGTTCCTCCGGAGAATGGAACGTATCGCTTCGTGGGGTTTGGCGATAACGTAATGATTGTCAAATTGGATACGGCGCTCGTGCTCGACGCGTCGGACAAGGGGTATACGAAGCGGCGGCGCGAAGCGGGCGGCGGCATCGATTTTCCAGCCAAGAAGTCGACGCCGATCTTTTTCGGCACCTGGTTCACCCTGCGGAAGGGAGATCCAAAGCGCATGGAAGTCGTTGTGGGCGACGAAGGGGGCATTTTTTGCGCGGGGCTCTTCCTGCAAAAACAAGGGGTCAAATACGAGCAGGGCGCGCGCGGTGTCCCCAATCTTCCGCTATTTAAGATTGGGAGCTTGAACGATGCTCAAAAGAAAGCGTTCGGGCAGTATCTTCCGGCCGGCGCTTTTGAGGGACCTTCCTTCTCGACGCGGCCCGGGGGCGGTCCGCTCGGAGGACTCTGATGCGGATGGCGGCTCGCTTCCTGGATGGCGGGAGGTCCCTCGGCCATTCCGGCAAGTGATTACCGGTTCTCGAGTATGGCCCGCCGGGATTCGCGAATGCCCTCGATCTCCGCCATCGCGCGCTTGCGAAGATTATCTGGAAATGCGGCTGCCCAGGCTGCCGACGTGTCGACGTCGCGCAGAGCCCATTGGTGCAGCACGGAAATCGCGGCCTCGTCCTGCCTGGGGCCAGGCGCCATTTCCGAAGCGACGATTTTCGCGGCCGTGGCGGGGTCCGATTGCGAGCCGATGAACGCGATTCGTGCGAGAAACGCGTCGCGCATCTCACGGTCTTCCTGCTGTTGCGCCCAGTCATGCGCAGCCTCGAAGTCGCGCGTCGCCCATTGCGCAGCGAGGTTTTCGAGCAGGGCGGCATCCGTATCATCGAGATTGGAGTCGAGGGCGAACAAAACGGCCTGGCGCGGATCGTGTTCGGCGAGAGCGAGGCAGTGGCGCACGAGGGAGAGAGGTTTTTCCTGAGTGACAGCCTGCGGCGAAGGTTGCGGTGGGAGGGCGAGGAGCTGCCTCTGCGGCGAGGGGCTCGAGTTCAGGGAAGCGGCGACGGGCTCGATCGCGGTGCCGGGTGGCGAAGGACGCTGCCACGCGAGCACGCCGATCAGGAGGACCACGCCGGGCAGGAGTGCGAGGAGAAGGGGTCTGCTCATTGGGGGGAGTGTCGTTGCCGCGATGGTTGCCGCAGCGTCGAACAAAGACGGCAGACCATATCATGGGACGATGCGGAGAAGCCACTCCTGATCGTCTCCCTTGAGGTCTTTCCGCGGGATGACATGGGGGGCCGTCGGCGTGGCTGCCGCCCGATACGTCCATCACCGCGTCGCTGGCCAGCCCGGTGACTACACAACGAGACGACACTCGGGACGTGTCGAATGCGGGAGCGCGGCTCTCCGGTGATCGAGGCTAACCGATGCGGCCACCTTCGGCAGGCGGCATCGTCTCATCCTCGGGCGAAGAAATGGGTTCAGGACGAATCTCGATATTCCTCTCTATCCGACGTGAGACAGCATAAAGGACAATGCCAACGGCTGCCATCACCGCCCCGCAGAAGAGGAAAGCGCCGCGCCCGGCGAGCGAGTTCGGGATAGCCATGAGCAGAAGGATAAAACAGCCGTAAATCGTGCAGAGAATCCCGAGCAGTCGATAAATGGAGGACTGCACTTGCTCGACCCCGTGTTTGTCAACGGGGGTCGCCAGATCGCCGAAGAATCGGTCGATGCGCCCCCGTTCTTCCGCCGGCGCCGCCTTGTAAAACAACCCGGTGAAAAAATACCATGTCGAGCCGACGAGCACCGTGCCACCCAGTGTGGTCATCCCCAGTTTGATGTAAGTGGCTTCATCGTGGCTGAGGGGCTTTTGCCAGCCAAACCACGATTGGAGAACCTCCGGAGAGAAATACTCGCCGAGCATCCATGACGCGAAGCCGGCAACCAGCGCGGTGCTCCATGCCGACCAACCGGGTGTCCGTCGATAGAAGAGGCCGTAGATCAGTGGAAGGGCAAGCGGCATGAGGAGATTCGCCGCAAGCTGGTTGACGAAATCGAAGAGGTTCGTCTGGCGAATGCTGTTGATATAAAGCGCGAGAAGAACGATCACGGCGCCGAAGAGAAGCGTGCAAAGCTTTCCCGCGATGAGGAGGTGCTTCTCGGAAGCGTGGGGACGGAACAGTGGCTTGTAAAGGCTGCGGATGGCGATGCCGACATTTTTATTGAGGCCCGCGTCCATGCTTGTCACCGTGGCGCCAAGCATTCCCGAGAGTAACAGCCCAAGGAGCCCCTGCGGCATCACGTCCATGGCGACCGCAAGAAACGCGGCCTCATGAGGCTGCTTGAGGGCGGGAAATTCGGCGGCGAGATTGGGATGCAGAATCGTGGCGGCCATCGGAGGGATGAACCAAATCAAGGGGCCGATAATGGTGCCGACCAGAGGGATGATCACCATGCGGCGCGCATCTCGATCACTGCGCGTCATGAGATACATCGTCGAGCGCTCCATGTTGTTCTCGTCGGAAAACTTGAGCCAGAGGTTGGCCAGGATCCAGACGAGGAGGATCTCCGGCCGCGCCGAGCCGCTCCAATCGAAATGATTTGCGGGCGCTTTGTCGATCAGGCCGGTCAATCCGCCGATCTGGGGAAGTGCGAGCACCAGGACGGCGGTGCAGATCGTGATGGTGACGATGAGAAATGCCTGAACGAAGTCGCTCGCGAGGACGGCCCAGGAGCCGCCCGCAAAGGCCACCAAAGTGACGACCGCTCCGAGCACCACCAGCATGATAGACATGTCGATCTTGAAGACCGCGGACATGAAGACGCCGATGGCATTGAGCGAAATGGCCGAGAAAAGCAGAAGCAGCGGAAGCTTGATCCAGGTATAAAATTGCTCCGTGGCCGGACCGTAACGAATGCGAACAGCCTCCATCCACGTAATCACGCGCATGCGGCGAAAACGAACACAGGTGACCCACATCGCGAAGGCCAGCGCCACCACCGACGAGTAAAAGACCACCAGCACGAGAGTGCCGGATTCGTAGATCTTGCCCGCGGCACCGGTGAAGGTCCACGCGCTGAAGCTGAAGATCCAGGCGGACGCACCGGTCAACCACCAGGGCATGGCGCCGCCAGCGCGGAAATAGTCCGACGTGTTCTTGCTCATCCCGCGGAACATGACGCCGATCGCGAGCATGAAGACGAAGTAAAACGCGATGATGAAATAGTCGTAACCGTTGATCATGAGAAAAATGCGCTGAACGAACGAGGTGTTACTTCACGGAAGCTTCTGCAGGGGATCCCCAGACCACAGATCAGCCGCAGAGCCACAGAGAAGGGGAGGGTGGGACGAATGTGTGGCCCGGGCGTGCATCTTTTGGAGAGAGTCGACGAGAGTTCCACGGATCCGCTCGATTTGCACATGCAGGAGAAGGTTACACTGTAAAATTGGCCCCTCCATCGCCCGGTTCACGCCTGCGGGTTTTCGCTGGCGCCAGGCGAGCTCTCGGGGAGGCAGGAGCGAATGCGTGAGATTATGATCGCCGGAGCGCCGAGTCCAACTCATGAAGTGGGTTTTTCGGGGAAATTTTCATGATTCGGCTGCCCCCACGAGTGAGATCCCCATCCGGGAACTCCGAATGAGGGAGGGAGAGTTAACAGTGAAAATGTCAAAAACCTCCGAGGCGAGGGACCTGTGCCTAGTCTGGGAGGTCGACGGAGAGGACGGCAGCGAGTTCGAATCTTCCATCCACGTGAAATCGAATGTCGGGTTTCCCCGACCGGCGATCTTCAAAGACCATGGATGGGATTTCGAAATATCTCATCCCCCTGTCCGCCCCGAGCACCATTCATTAAATTTCAGGAAAGGCCGATCGTCATGCGTTTTACTCCCGGGGAAATCTGGCCAGACAACCAAGGCGTCCCGATCAATGCTCACGGAGCGGGATTTCTCTGGCATCAAGGGGTCTGCTATTGGTTCGGAGAGCATAAGATCGAAGGTGCGGCAGGCAACCGTGCGCAAGTTGGCGTGCATGTCTATTCCTCTCGAAATCTTTACGAGTGGACGGACGAGGGAATTGCTTTGACGGTCTCGGACGATCCGCAAAGTGAGATTGCGCGAGGATGCATTCTCGAGCGGCCGAAGGTCATCCATTGTGAAGCGACCGGTCAGTTCGTCATGTGGTTCCATCTCGAGCCAAACGGAATGGGCTATTCGGGCGCGAGAAGTGGTGTTGCGACCTCCCCGACGGTCACGGGTCCCTACACGTTTCTCAAAAGCCTGCGGCCAAACGCCGGAGTCTGGCCTGAAAATGTGCCGGTGGAACAGCGGCGAGCGCTCGATAGCGAAGAATCGACGAGGCTTGGTCAAATGCCACTCGAAGGAGGGCCTGTGCCGTATTATCCCAAAGATCTCCTTTTTCGCCGCGACTTTGAAGGCGGGCAGATGGCACGGGATATGACCCTCTTCGTGGACGACGACGGCGCCGCTTATCACATCTACTCTTCGGAGGGGAATGGAACGCTGCACATTTCCCTGCTGGCAGACGATTATCTGAGCCCGGCTGGACGCTATATCCGCATTTTTCCCGGTCGCTTTCATGAAGCCCCGGCGATGATGAAGCGGAATGGAAGGTATTTCCTGATCACCTCTGATTGCACCGGTTGGGCTCCAAACTCTGCCCGGGTATCGGTGGCGGATTCCATCTGGGGGCCTTGGGAGGAAATGGGAAATCCGTGTTTGGGGCCGGGATCCTCGATTGCCAACACCTTTGAATCCCAGGGAACTTACATCCTTCCTGTGATGGGCCGCGAGGATGCCTACATCTTTGTTGCCGATCGGTGGCGCCCTCAGAACGCCATCGATGGACGTTACGTCTGGCTCCCCATCGAGTTTTTGCACGGCGCGCCGACGATTCGCTGGCGGGAGGAGTGGGATTTGACCGAGTGGGACAAGGATCCCGCATAAGCTCCCGTCAGGAATTCAGAGCGAAGCAAGCTCTCGGAATCTTTTCGCAGTCGATCTCCCCGTGACGACTCGAAACGCCTCGGGCGAAACGGGAGATTTTGGGCCTGTTTCCCGGAGCTTTCGCCGCTATTCATGAAAGCTGTGATCCCGTCTCCCCGCGAAGGCCCGGGTTCCTGACCTCCGGCGTTTCATGATTCTGACTGCTCGAGTCTGCTCCATCGTCATTCGCACTTACAACGAGGTGCGCTATCTCGAGAGCGGGCTGAGCGCGGTCGCCGCGCAGACCTGGCCCGCGGAGCGTCGAGAGGTGATTGTCGTCGATTCCGGTTCCGACGACGGCACGTTGGAAGTTGCGGCGCGGCACGGCTGCCGGATCGTCGGGATTCGCCGCGAGGATTTTTCGTTCGGGCGATCACTCAACTTGGGCTGCGATGTGGCGAGGGGGGATTTTCTCGTATTTGTCAGCGGACATTGCGTGCCCTGCAACCCTCGCTGGCTGGAGGAGCTCGTGCAGCCTTTTGCGGACGAAAAGGTCGCGGTGACTTACGGCCGCCAGGTCGGCGGACCCGAGACGAAGTTCAGCGAGCACGTGCTCTTCGAGAAATACTTCCCCGCGCATCGGTCCTCGGGACAGGCGCCGTTTTTCTGCAACAATGCGAACGCCGCTTTCCGCCGATCGGCGTGGGCGATGCATCGCTTCGATGAGTCGCTGACCGGGCTCGAGGACATGCGTCTCGCGCGAGTCCTCGTCGAGAGCGGTCGGCACGTGCGATACGCGCCTCGGGCCGCCGTCTTTCACTACCACCACGAAACTTGGGCCCAGGTGCTTCGACGCTATGAGCGTGAAGCCATCGCCCTGCATCGCATCATGCCCGAGGTCCATGTCCATTGGCACGACGCGGTGCGCTATTTCGCGGCTGGCGTGCTGGGAGACATGGCGCTGGCTTTGTCGAAACGGCAGCTTTTCCACAAGCTGCCCGAGATCGTTGCCTTTCGAGCCTGCCAGTATTATGGCGCGTGGCGGGGGAATCATGCGCACCGCGAACTCTCGCGTCGGGAAAAGGAGCGTTATTTCTTTCCGAAGTGAAATTCCTGCTTCCTTACGACAAGATCGCTTTGCGAGCCGCAATGCGGAATTTTTGACCAAATCCCTCCAATGAAAGAGCCGAACTTCAGCGACATCGACCGGCAGATCGAGATCGACTTCCTCCGCGCCACGGAAGCTGCCGCATTGAACACCCTGCATTGGCTGGGGAAAGGGGAAAAGGAAGAGGCCGACAAGGCGGCCTGCGACGCGATCCGCGGCATGTTCGACTTGATCGATATCCAGGGCGAGGTGGTCATCGGCGAAGGCATCAAGGACGAAGCGCCGGGGCTCTTCAAGGGTGAGAAGGTCGGGACCTGGCGTCCCGATAGCCCCCGATATGCGGTGGCCCTGGATCCGGTGGACGGCACCACCAACGTGAGCAAGGGGATGCCCAATTCGATCAGTTGCATCGCCGCCGCGCCGATCGTGGAAGGGATGCCGAGCCTTCAGGACATTCCGGCGTTTTACATGAAGAAGCTCGCCTACCCGCTGCAGGTGCGAAAGGCGTGGATGGCGGATCCGTCGCTTCCCATCGATATCGACGCTCCGATTGGAGAGGTCATCGATGTGACGGCCCGCATTCTTGGCAAGGAAGTCCGGGACGTGGTGGTTTGCGTGCTGGATCGCCCGCGCAATCAGGAGTTGATCGATGACATTCGTCGAAAAGGGGCGGCCCTTCGAATGATCGTCGACGGAGATATCGCCGCCGCGCTCGCTCCGGCGATGAAGACTTCCAACATCAATCTCTACGCGGGCATCGGTGGAGCGCCCGAGGCGATCCTGTCGGCGGCGGCGTTGCGCTGCCTTGGGGGAGGAATGCGAGCCAAGATCTGGCCGCGGGACGCCGCGGAGCGTGATTCACTCGTCGCGGAAGGATGGGGCGATCAGATGGACAAGCAGTTCATGTCGAAGGATCTGGCCCGCGGGGACAATATCATCTTTGCGGCCACGGGAATCAGCCACAGCCCGCTTCTGGAGGGGGTCGAAGTGGATGGCACCATTGCGACGACTCACTCCGTGCTGATGCGTTCGCGGACGGGAACCGTCCGGTTTGTGAAAGCTCTCCACAATCTCGAACGCAAGACGGTCCGCCTGCGATCGACGCAGGCCGAGAGCAGATTCTAAGAGGCGGTTCGGCTTTCCTGGAGGATGTGCTCGCGATGCGCGATGCTCCGGGCGGAAGCGATTGAAAACGAAATCATGCCAGAGTTAGCGGAAGTCGATCTCGCGCGACGGTTGTGGGATGTCGCGATTGGCGAGCGGGTGGTGGAGGTGATTGTGCCGAAGCCGCATGCGCGCGTGTTTCGCGGGACGGATGTCGCAGCGATGCAGGCCGGGCTTGCCGGGCAGCGAGTGGCGGCGTCCGAGGCGAGCGGAAAGCAGATGGTTTTTCGCTTCGGCGTGAAGGCGGATCGCTGGTTGGGAATTCATCTCGGCATGGAGGGTGACCTGCGCGTGGAAGCGTCTCGATTCGAGCCGCGGAAGCACGACTACCTGATCCTTCGGCAGGCGAAGCGGTCGCTCGTGTATCACGATACGCGGTTGTTCGGGCGGGTGTTGTTTCACCGGGGGCTGGATGTGCCGGAGTGGTGGGCAAAGCTCCCGCCGTCGATTTTTTCGGAGGCGTTCACGCGCGACGCGGTCGCGGAATTTCTGCTTCGGCGCAAGGGGATGGCGCTGAAGCCGCTGTTGCTGATGCAGGAGCGGTTCCCGGGCGTCGGAAACTGGATGGCGGACGAGATTCTCTGGCGGGCGAAGCTTCATCCCTCGCGGCGCGCGGGAGAGTTGTCGCCGGCGGAGATCACGCGATTGCATCGAACGGTGCGCGAGGTGTGCCGGCTGGCGATCGAGCAGATCGGGCCGGATTGGGGTTATCCGGACACATGGCTTTTTGGGCACCGCTGGGAGAAAGGCGGGGCTTGTCCGCGCTGCGGCGTGGATCTCGATCGTGCGCAGATTGGCGGGCGGACGACGTGCTGGTGCCCGCGATGCCAGCCGCGGTGAGGGCTGCGTGAATTGCATTGGCGCGGAGGCGGGAATTCCGCAAGGTGCGGGGATGAAGTCGTTGTTGCTCGCGATGGTTCTCGGTGTCGGATTTCTCCTCGGCGGATGCGCCACTTCCGGCTCGAACACTTCGGCGGGTTCGCCGGCCTATTTGCAGACGCTCGTCGCGAAGCAGGTCGCTCCGGCGACGTTGCAGAGAATCCGCGCAGGGCGGGTGCTTTCCTTCGGTGACGTGCTCGAGCTCGTAAAGCGTGGTGTGCCGGGTGACAAGATCGTGGCCTATCTGCGGAGCACTCGGGCTCCCTACAATTTCACCCAGGCGCAGATCAATGGGCTGTTGAATGCGGGGGCGGACAGCACGCTGATCAATTACGTGGGCCGCTCGGCGGGCGATTTTCTCGTCGATGCGCAGGACGCGCAGCAGCAGGCGGAGCTGCGGCAGAACGCGAAGTGGCAGAAGGAATCCTGGAACAATCCGTATTTCACCGATCCGGGATTCTGGGGGCCGGCGCCGTTCCCCTACGCATTTCCGGGCGAGTTTTATTAGGCCAGCCCGAGCGCAGGACCGGCAGGGCGGGCGTGGCGGAAGCCGGCAAGCTCGGCGTCGAGTGGCAGACCGCGGGAGAGGGCGAGGTATTTGAACTGCGTGCCCATGGTTTCGGGATGCAGCAACGTCTTCATGGCGCGGAGATCGGCGTCGCGTCCCGCCGAAGGGGAAAGGGTTTCCATCGCGAAAAGCAAGGGCGTGGCCGCGCCGACGAGGAAATGGTATTGGTCCGTGAAGCCGGCGAGTTCGAAGCCGGCAGCCTGTCCCGCCTCGGCGAGGTCGGTGAAATCGACATGCGCGGTGAGGTCTTTTTCCCCGGGGGCGTCGAGCGGATCGTCGTCGCGTCGGTGGGTGCGGTAGCCGGAGAGGGTGCCCTTCGCGCGCCACGGCGCGTAGAGCTGTTCGCGAGGGAAGCCGTAGTCAACGACGAGCATGACGCCGCGGACGAGTTTTTCCGCGACGGCGGCGATCCATGGCCCGGCCTCCGGGCGCACCTCGGCGAGGTAGGGCTCGGGCCATCCCGGCGGGAGGATGGAGGGGACATCGGAGCAGACCCGGTCGTCGAAGGCGAGGGCGTCATCCTTCACGACGACGTGCCGTTCGAGCCAGGCGCCTTCGCTCCGCGAGAAGATGCGCACGGGCAGGGCGTCGGCGTATTCGTTCGTGAAATGCACGCCGGTGAATGGGGGGAGCGATTCGAGATCGGGGAACCAGCGAACGCGATCGGCGTGGGCGGCGAGGGTGATCCGTTGGGCGGCGACGAGGGCGGGAAAAGGCTCGACGAGGGTGACGCGAATGGCGCGGGCGCATTCGGGACTGTCGGTGGCGAGAGCTTCCAGCACGTCCGCGGCGAGGCGGCCGTCATTTGCGCCCTGCTCGACGAAATCGAAGGGCGCGGGGCGATCGAGAAGTTCCCAGATCTCCGCGACCTGCGCGGCAATGACGCGGCCGAACATGCGACCAACGCTCACGTTCGTGTAGAAGTCGCCGTCGCGGCCGATGCGGGCGCGACCGGTGGCGTAGTAGCCGTCCGTCGGGTCGAACAGCGCGCTCGCCATGAAGGCGTCGAAGCGCAGTGGTCCGTGGGCGACGATCCCGGCTTTCAACCGGTCGACAAGCGTGGTCACTCCGTGATGACTTCGCGAACGTAGATGTTCACCTGGCCGTCGGAGGTCTGCTTCACGTTGGTGACCTGGAAGGGACGATCGGAGCCGCGTCGGACGGTGCTGCCCTGCTCGGGCGGGCGGGCATTTGTCGGGAATTGCACGACGACGCGGGTATTCGGAGCGGCGTCGGGATCGCTCGAGTCGCTGCGGAGAACGGCGCTGTTGCCGACCGAGGCGGTGACGGTGAAGTCGCCGCGCAGGTAGAGGCGCTCGCTGGCAAGATCGGCGGTGCCGAGGTTGCGGGCGGCCTTCATGCCGAGCAGGCGACCGCGGGGCATGGCGCCGGGCTTGAAGGTCTGCCATTTGCCGCTGGTCGTGCTGGCCACGGCCGTCGCGCCGGAGCCGTTGAAGGGCTTGAGCGGCACGTCGGTGCCGACGGTTTGGGCATTCGCGACGGCGGTGGGAGGCGGCGTCGTGCCGTTGACGGGAATGGCGCGGGCGACGGGCGGCTCGGTGGGGGCCGGGGTGGCCGCCGTGGGAGGCGTGGAAGCCGGGGAACTCGCCGGTTGCGCGACGGCGACTGCCGGGGCGGGAGTCTCGCCGGCCATGTTCGTGGCGGGACGCACGGGCATGAGGGCGTTGGCCGGGGTGGGGGCGGGCGCGTTGGCGGCACCGGGGTTGGCGAGTTTCCGGCGATAGCTCGCGTAGCGCTGGTCGGCTTCAGTAACTTTGGCCGGGGGCACGACCGGGAGGCCGGCTTCGACGTTCAGGGTGGGCGGCGGCAGCAGCGAAAATCCGCCGGGGCCCTGGGTGGCGGTGTAGTCGGGATACTGAATCGGGATGGTCGTGAATTTCAGACGGCCGTCGGCGAGTTTCTCGACATGGATGATTGGCGAGAGGCTGTTCGTATTCCCGAGACGAAGGATGGGAATCTCGACGCCGGTGAGCAGGCTGCGATGCAGGGGCGGCACCATGTTGGCGTCGGTCGTGAAGATGTCTTCGATGATGACCTGCGGCAGCTGGGAATCCTGCGCGACCGCGACGACGCCAGACTGGAAGAAGTCGCTGTCGGTGAGTTGGTAGGAGTCGAGAATGTTGAATCGACCGACGATGTAGGGCACGAGGCCGTCGACGTTGTCGTAGTTGCGGATGTAGTCGCGCAGGAGCTTGTGGCTCTCCTTCTCGAGCTGGCGCGGCGTCATCTGGCCGTAACGCTCGAGGAGTTTTTTCGCGGTCAGGAATTCGCCTTTCGGCGCCGCCAATTCGGAAAAGCGCTTCGGCGCCTCGAGCTTCTTGAACTTGTGCAGCACGGAGTAGCCGAGCGGCTCCTCCGGATGGCCGAAGATGTAGAGCGTGCCCATCCAGCAAAGCGCAACGAGGCCGATGAGCAGCAGGATGAAAATCGTCCAGCCGAAGAGGCCGCCGTCGCCCTTGGGCTTTGCGTCGCGTTCGCCGAAGCCATCGCGGTTTGAACGACGGCGGGGTGAGGAACCTGAATACCGTTCGGCCATCAGTGCGTGGAGTGCGCCTCGGAGGCGGGCTCGAACGAAGTGCCGCAGCCGCAGCTGCGCACGGCGCGGGGATTCACGATGCGGAAGCCCGCGCCGGCGAGGTCGTCGGTATAGTCGAGGGTGCATTCATCGAGATGCGTGAGACTCTCGGGATCGAGAAAGACCCGGGCGCCGTGTTCCTCGCAAACGAGATCCGTTTCCTGTCGGTTGCCGATTTCCATGCCATATTGCAGCCCGGCGCAGCCGCCTTTCTCGATGGAAAGGCGCAATCCCTGCGTCTCGGAGAGCGCCCGCTCGGCCGCGAGGCTTCGCAGTTGTTCCGCCGCGCTTTCGGTAATATGAAGCATGAGGCAGTTTTATGGGTGGTCAGGCACGAAGTCAAATGATGCGAGCAGGCGCGGATGGGAACATCCCGGGCGGCGCGCGTGCGTGGGCCGATTAGGCGATGGGACGCATTCGTTTACTGCCTGATGAGGTCGCCAGCCAGGTGGCGGCCGGCGAGGTCGTCGAGCGACCGGCTTCCGTCCTGAAGGAGCTCGTCGAGAACAGCCTCGACGCCGGCGCGACGCGTATCGACGTGGAATATCACCGTGGCGGCGACAAGTTCCTCGCGGTCACCGATGACGGCCGTGGCATGGATCGCGAGGACGCCTTGCTCTGCCTTGAGCGCCATGCGACGAGCAAGATTCGCACCGGTCGCGACCTCGCGACCGTGGGGACTTTCGGCTTTCGCGGGGAGGCCGTGCCGAGCATCGCCAGCGTTTCGCAATTTCGCCTCGTGACCCGGGAGGCGACCGCGGAAGCCGGCACCGAAGTGCTCATTAATGGGGGGAAGATCGAGACCGTGCGGGACAGCGGCGAGGCCCCGGGCACGCGCATCGAGGTGCGGTCCCTGTTTTTCAATCTGCCGGCCCGGCGAAAATTCCTGCGCGGCGAGCGCACCGAGGCCTCGCATATCGACCACCATTTCCAGGTGCTCGCCCTGGCGCATCCCGCGCTGCGGTTCTCGCTCACGCGGGATGGCCGCCTCGCGCATCAGCTCGCGGCCGCGGCGGACCTGCAAACGCGAGCCCGCGAGCTCCTTGGGGCGGAATTCGCCGGCCAGCTCTTCCCGCTCGAGCCGACCACGCACAACGGCCTCACCCTTCGCGGTCTGCTGGCGCGTCCGGGACACAGCCGCGGCGACCGCTCGGGCCAATACGTTTTCGTGAACGGCCGCGCCGTGCACAGCTCCGCGATCTGGCAGCCCCTGCGCGAGGCCTACGGCTCGGCGCTGCCCCGGGGCGTGCATCCGCCGGCGGTTCTGTTCGTGGAGCTCGATCCCGAGTGGGTCGATTGCAACGTGCATCCCGCGAAGCGAGAGGTCCGATTCCGCGACGCCATCGCCGTGCGCGAGGCCGTGCGATTCGTCGTCGAGAAGGCCCTTGCCGGGCAACGGCAGGCGGTGGCGCTGCCGGTGCGGGTGTTTTCCGAACCCGTCGATGTCGCGCCGGTGCGCTCCGAGCCTCCGGCGGCTTCGGTCGCGGCCCCGGTGGCTCTGCCCCGCGAGGCGGTCGCTTTTCTCCAATCGGCGCCGATGCGCGAACCCGCCCCGGAACTGCCGCTGCCGGAAGTCGAGCGGGCTGCGCCGGAGCGTTTCCGCTTCATCGGGGCGCTGGCCGATCGCTACGTGCTCATGGAAGACGAGGCCGGGCTCGTGTTGCTCGACCACCGCGCCGCTCGCGAACGCATTCTTTTCGAACAGTTGCTGCGCCGCGTCGATCGGCGCGAAACGGTGTCGCAGCGGTTGTTGCTGCCGACGATCGTCGAGCTGGCGCCGCGCGATCTGGCCTGGACGCGCGACCACGCCGCCCTGCTGGCCGCGGCGGGATTGCTCGTGGAGGCGTTTGGCTCGGACACGGTGAAGGTCGACGGTCTGCCGCCGGTGCTCGCGGCCTGCGATCCGCGCGAGATCGTGCTGCGGGTGGCGGATGATTGTCGCGCCGGCGGGGTGAAAGGGGGCGTCCGCGCCATCGAGGAGGCGATCGCTCGATCCGTATGCCGCTCCGCGCCGGCAGGTCCGGCGCCGGATGACGCCGCGGCGGCGCGGGCGCTCGTGGATGAACTGATGGCCTGCGACCTGCCCTACGCGTGCCCGAATGGCCGTCCGACAATGATTCATTTTGCGCATTCCGAACTCGCGCGGAAATTCGGCCGGGGATGAATTTTCGATCCCGAAATTGCGGCGTATCGCCGTTTGTGAAATAAGCGGGGATGCACGACAGCATTCGTATCGAGCCGGCCACGCTGGATGACCTGCCGCAGCTCGTCGACCTGCTGGACGACCTCTTCTCGATGGAGGCCGATTTTATTCCAAATCGCGAGAAACAGGAACGCGGCCTCCGCCTCATTCTGGAACAGCCGTCTCGCGGACGCATCTTCGTGCTGCGCACCGATCACCAGCTCATCGCGATGGTGAATCTGCTCATCACGATCAGCACGGCCGAGGGCGGCTTTGTGCTGCTGCTGGAGGACGTCGTCGTGCACCGCGACCACCGCGGCCAGGGCTACGGCTCGAAGTTGCTCGAGCACGTCATCGCATTCGCCAGACAGAAAAAATTCCTGCGCATCACCCTGCTCACCGACCGCGACAACGAGGATGCCAAGCGATTCTATCTCGATCGCGGTTTCTTCGAGAGCGACATGGTGCCGCTGCGCATGCTGTTCCGCGACTAAATGGCTTCCGGGTTCGAAGATCTGGGGTTCGCCAAGGTCGATCACTCCCGCGACGCGCGTTGCGGCCGGCCGGAGGTGATTTTTTGCGAAGGCAAGACGGCGAACGAGGTCGCCGAGATTGCCGCGCGCATTGTTGCGGAGTCCGGCTACCTGCTTGGCACCCGCGCGAGCCGCGAACAATTCGAGGCTGTGGCCGCGAAGCTGCCGGCGGCGGAATATCACGAACGGGCGCGCTGCATCACGTGCGGCGCGGCGACGCCGAGCGGCTCCCGCTTCGTCGTCGGCATCCTGTCGGCCGGAACGGCGGATCTCGCCGTCGCCGAGGAGGCCGCCGTCACGCTCACGGCCTTTGGCCAGCGCGTGGAGCGCATCTACGATGTCGGTGTGGCCGGCCTGCATCGGTTGCTCGATCGGCTCGATACCGTGCGGGCCTGCGGCGTGCTGATCGTCGTTGCGGGCATGGAGGGCGCGTTGCCCAGCGTGGTCTCGGGCCTCGTGGACCGGCCGGTGATCGCGGTGCCGACGAGCGTTGGTTACGGTGCGGCGTTTGGCGGGCTCGCGGCATTGCTGGGCATGCTCACGAGCTGCGGCAGCAAGGTGACCGTGGTGAATATCGACAATGGCTTTGGCGCCGCCAGTGCGGCGGACGCGATCCTGCGCCTCGCCGGAGGGGGCGCGTCTTGAGCCGCGTCCGCACCGCTTTCGTGCCCGGCGCCGGACTCGGCAAACGGCTGCGTCCGCTCACCGAGGAGCGCCCGAAGCCGCTTGTGCCGGTCGGCAATCGCCCGCTCATCACGCATGTTTTCGACGCCCTCATCGCGGTCGGAATCGAGCGTTTCGTCGTGAATACCCACCACTGTGCCGGCGTCTACGCAGAGCTCATTGGCCCGAAATATCAAGGCTGCGAGGTGGCGTATATTCACGAGCCAGTGCTCCTGGAAACGGGGGGCGGCATCCGCAATGCCCGCGGGTTGCTGGGAGCGGAGCCGGTGCTTGTCCACAACGGCGATGTCCGCGCCGATCTCAACTTGGCGCGCTTGCTCGAGGCCCACGCGGCCGGCGGGTGCGAAGTCACCGCGCTCCTGCGGAGTTTCGGCGGCCCGCTGCAGGTGCTCTTCGATCCGATCACGTCGCAGGTGAAGGATTTTCGATGCACGTTGGGCGAGGGGACCGGCGTCGACACGCTGTTCACCGGCGCCTACGTGATCGAGCCGGCTTTCGTGGATCGCATCCCGCCGGACGAGATCATTTCCGTCGTGCCGGTCTTCCTCGACATGCTGCGCGCCGGTATCCCCATCGCGGGCGTGCTGGACGATTCCGGCTCCTGGGCCGACCTCGGCGACCGCGCGTCGTATCTCGAGGCGCACCGCGGGGGATGGCTCGTGGACGAGACCGCGCGAGTCGGAGCGGACGTGAAGTTTTGCGGATTTGGCGCCGTCGGGGCGGGCGCGGAGATCGGCGCCGGCGCGGTGCTCGAGGACACCGTCGTGTGGCCGGATGCAAAAATCGCTTCCGGCGCGCAGTTGTGCGGCTGTATCGTCCGGGACCATCGCGTGGCCGCCGGCCTTCACGCGGACACCGATTTTTAGATGTTTCCCGATACTGTCATCGAATACACGCGCGCCCGTTTTCCGGATCTCGCCTCGGAGGATTTTGGCGTCAACCTTCTCGACAAGGGGGGCTCGGGCCGGAAATTCTACCGCATCCAGGCGCCCTCGGGGCCGACGATGATCGCGGTGAAGTATCATCCGGATAAGGAGGAAAATCGCCATTACGCCGACATCGCGGACTATCTCGACCGCTCCGACGTGAACGTGCCGCACATCTTCCTGCACGATCATGAAGAAGGCCTCATCTGGATGCAGGATCTCGGCGGAAAGGATCTCTGGAGCTTCCGCAACGATCCCTGGACCACGCGCCGCCCGCTCTACGAACGCGCCCTTCGCCAGGCCTTCCTCCTCCACTCGAGCGCGACCGACCAGTGGGACGGCGTGCACCCGAAATTCGAGATCGAGTTCAACGAGCAGCTCTATCTCTGGGAACAGAATTATTTCCTCGAGCACTGCCTGTGCGGCTTTTTCGGGCTGGCGGAAGCCGACGCCCGCAAGGTGATGGATGCCCCGACCGTGCGTGGCCTTGCCCCGCGTCTCGCGGCGGAGCCCCGTGTGCTCGTGCACCGGGATTTTCAGTCGCAGAACGTCATCATTCATGGCGGCGAAGCGTGGATCATCGATTTCCAGGGCATGCGGCCGGGTCTTGCGCAATACGACCTTGCGTCCCTGCTTTACGACCCCTACGTCTCGCTCACCGAGGCCGAACGCGTCGACCAGTTGCGCTTCTACAAGACCCTGCTCTCCGCCCGTGGGCACACGACCACGAAGGCCTTCGACGACGTATTCTACATGTGCGCGGCCCAGCGACTCATGCAGGCCCTCGGTGCCTACGGATTCCTCGGCATGAAGCGTGACAAACCCGAATTTCTTACCCACATCCCGGCGGCGCGGCGATCGTTGCGCGAGGTGACATCCCGTGTGGATGGCCTCGGGGAGCTCGCCGCCCTGCTGGACAGACTTCCCGAATGAATCCCGGAACCGCGACCCTCGTCATCGAAGCCATCACGCCGCAGATCGAAGGCGGCCGCCACCCCATCAAACGTGCCGAAGGCGAGGACGTCGTCGTCGAGGCCGATATCTTCAAGGATGGCCACGACATCGTCTCCGCCGTCCTGAAATGGCGCAAAGCCGGTGAGGAAGCCTGGCACGAGACGCCGATGACGCCGCTCATCAACGACCGCTGGCGCGGCACGCTCACCGTGAGCGGCACCGGGCGCTACGAATACACGGTCGTGGCGTGGGGCGACGTGTTCCTCTCCTGGCGCGACGAGGTCGTCAAGAAAGTCGACGGCGGCCTCACGGAACTCACCAGCGAAGCACTCGAGGGCGCCCGCGTCCTGCGCGCTGCCGCGAAGTCCGCCGACAAATCCGACGCCGCCACCCTCGAGGCCTTCGCGGCTTCCCTCGAGCAGGCGGACCCGGCCGGCCTGAAGGAAATCGCCATCGATGCCAGCCTCGAGGGGCTGATGCATTTCTACGCCGATCGCTCGCTCGCCACGACCCACTCGCCCGCGCTTTCCATCTGGGTCGACCGCCGGGCTGCCGCGTTCGCCGCGTGGTATGAATTTTTTCCGCGCTCCGCCGAGGGCAAGCCCGACAGCGGCTCGACCTTCCGCGATTGTCTCGAGCGCATCGACGACGCGGAGGCGATGGGCTTCGACGTCATCTATTTTCCGCCGATCCATCCGATCGGGGAAACCAATCGCAAGGGCCGTAATAACTCGACGACGAGCGAGCCCGGGGAGCCCGGCGTGCCTTACGCGATCGGCAATTTTCGCCAGGGCGTGAACGGTGGCGGCCACAAGGACGTCGCTCCCGAGCTCGGCACGCTCGCCGATTTCGACTGGCTCGTGGCCGAGACGCACAAGCGCGGCATGGAGATCGCGCTGGATTTCGCGGTGAACTGCTCGCCCGACCACCCTTACGTGAAGGACCACCCCGACTGGTTCTTCAAGCGGCCCGACGGCACGATCAAATACGCCGAGAATCCGCCCAAGAAATACGAGGACGTCTATCCGCTGAATTACCATTGCGCGGACTGGCGGAATCTCTGGGCCGAGCTGCGCGACGTCCTTCTTTTCTGGGCGGAGCACAAGGTGCGCATCTTCCGCGTCGACAATCCGCACACGAAACCTGTCGCCTTCTGGGAATGGGTGATCGCCGAGGTGCAGGCAAAGTTCCCCGACGTCATCTTCCTCAGCGAGGCGTTCACGCGCCCGAAGATGATGCGCGCGCTGGCCAAGGTCGGCTTCACGCAGAGTTACACGTATTTCACGTGGCGCACCGGCAAGGCCGAGCTCACGGAGTATCTCGAAGAACTCACACAGGGCGAAATGGCGGACTATTTCCGCGGCAATTTCTTCACGAACACCCCCGACATTCTTCCCGAGCATCTGCAGACGGGCGGCCGGCCATGCTTCATCCAGCGGGCGGTGCTCGCGGCGACGCTGATGCCGGTCTACGGCATCTACAGCGGTTTCGAGCTCTGCGAGAACACACCGACGAAACCCGGCAAGGAGGAGTATCTCGACAGCGAGAAATACCAGTTCAAGGGCCGCGACTGGAACGCCCCCGGCAATATCAAGGATGTCATTGCCGCGCTGAATCGCGCCCGTCGCGAACAGCCCGCGCTGCAGGAGTATCGCAACCTGCGCTTCCATCCCTCGAGCAGCGACCAGGTGCTTTTCTACAGCAAGATGACCGCCGCGCGGGACAGCATCGTGCTCGTCGCGGTGAATCTCGATCCGCACAATTTCCAATCCGCGTGGGTCACGGTTCCGGTTTCCGATTTCGGCTGGAACGAGAAGGAAACCTACGAGGTGCGCGACCTCATCACGAACGAGACGTTCCTGTGGAATGGCGCGCGCAATTTCGTCGCGCTCGATCCGCGCACCCGGCCGGCCCACGTGCTGGAGGTGCGCCGCTGGCAGGGCCGTGCGCTCGGAGCGGACATTTACGCATGAGCGCCGACATCCATGGGCAACTCGAGGAAGCTCTCTCGCGGCAGCCCTTCGCGCCGTTCGCCATCCGAACGACGGACGGCCGACGCATCGCGGTGGAAGCTCGCGGCCAGGCGGTGCTGAATTCGCAGGCGATCTCGGTCGTCGAGGCCGCGTTTTCCGTCACCGTGATCGGAATCCCGCAGATCGACGTCATCGAAGAGCCGGCCTGACGACCGCGTTTGGGGCCTCGATGAAGGCCGGATCACCGCCAGGATCGTCGGAATGCGTGGGATCCTGTTGGCGTTGCTGACGAGGCGAAGAAAATCGAGATGAATATCGGCGTTCACGCCCTCACGCATCGAGACTGCGCGGCGCCGCGGACTACGCGGGATTCTCGATCGCCGGTGCGGAAATCTTCACGGGCGTCGGTGAGGGCTCCGGAGTCGGAGAGGCCTCCACGGTCGGGCTCGGGCTGGAGGCGGCGGGTTCGGCGAGATATTTGTTCAGGAGCGCGCCGAGGCGATAGCCGGCGAGGACGATGCGCTGCTCGGCGCAGGCGCGGGCGGCATCGACGTAGGCCTGGGTGAGCTTCACGGGTTTGTCGGCGGGCGTCGCGGGCAGCTTTTGGTAGCCGAGATCGTAGCCGAGGGCGTGGCTCTCCTTGGCCCACGCGACCGCGTCGCCCTGTTCCTTGAGCAAGGTGGAGCGCGGGTATTTTTTCTCGAGGGCGGTGGCCTCGGTGCGGATGTTCGATGCGAAGGCGATGTGGCCGGCGACGGGCTTGGCGCGGTCGAAGAGCGGTGCCTCGTAGAGCACGGTGGCAAACCCATCGCGATAGACCCGGCGGTAGGCGCTGTCCCAGAAAAAGTGGAGGTTGCCGCCTTTGGTGAAGACGAGATCGGCGAGGGGATCCTTGAGATTGGCGACCTTGACCTTGTTGCCGCCGGCGTCTCCGTTGCGATTCGTCGTGTGCAGGGGCTGGTGCACGTCGCCGACGAGGTGCGTGAGAATGACGAGGGCCAGATCCTTGTCGATGGCGGGATCGGTCGCCTTGCCGGTGAGGATGTCCTCAACTTTCTGAATGCCCCAGACGACGTTCGGCCCGTCGACATTGCCGTCGGGAATCGGCATGCCGTCTGGCGTGTAGGGCAGGTTGACGTAGTGCCAGACGGCGAAAGGCTTCGTGTCCGGCCGCGCGCGGATGTCGTCCATCCAGCAGGCGATGGTCACGGGATCGTAGGGCGCGTCGTGCGGAGCGTCCTTCGCGTTGAAGCGGGCGAGCACGGCGGCAAACTGCTCCTTCGCGGCGGGTGTGAGCTGGTCGCAGGCGATCTGCGCGACAAGCATGTGTCCGACGGGATCCCAGGCCCGGGCGGGTTGAAGAGTGCCGGCGAGGACGAGGCCGGCGGCGAGCGCGGACAGGAGACGGAAATTCATTGTGAGGAAAAGGAACCCGGCGATCAGCGGCGGGTCGCGGTGTAAATGGAAACAATTCCGCCGGTCAGCGGCTCTGCGTGGGCGAGGGTGAACTGGTTCGCCTCAAGGAGTTTCGTCATCGCCGCGCCGCTGGGAAATCGCTCGATGGATTCGCCCAGATACTCGTAGGACCCGCGATCACCGGTGACGAGGCCTGCCACGGTCGGCAGGATGTGATGCAGGTAGAAGCGGTAGCCGGCACGCAGCGGCGAGAGCGAGGGGAGGGAAAAATCGAGAACGAGCACGTGGCCGCCGGGACGCAGGACGCGTGCCATCTCGCCGATCGCGGCCGGCCACGAGGCCATGTTGCGCAGGCCGAAGGCCACCGTCACGACGTCGAACGTCGCATCGCGAAAGGGCAGGCGCGTGCCATCGGCATTGATGAGGCGAGTGGCGCCCTTCTTCTGCGATTCGAGGAGCATCGGCTGGCAGAAGTCCGCGCCGACGATGTCCGCATCGGGGCAGGCGCGCCCGATGGCGATGGCGAGGTCGCCGCTGCCGGTGGCGAGATCGAGCACGCGCCGGGGTGCCCAGCCTTTGACGAGACTCGCCGCGCGGGCGCGCCACACGAAATCGATGCCGAGGCTGAGGGCGTGATTGGCGAAATCGTAGCGTCGCGCGATGGACGCGAACGTGCGGCGAATGAAGGCGGGGTCTTGCTGGCGAAGCGTGTCGATGCGGAGGGAGTTACAATTCGCCACCCAAAATCCCAATCGAAAAATTGGGGGAAGTGCTCACGAGAGGACTTGAACCTCCACGAATCTCTTCATGCGCTTCTGAGACGCACGCGTCTGCCAATTCCGCCACGTGAGCAGTGGAGGGCGGAATATGCACGGGCTCGCGGGGTTTGGCAACGCCGGAGTTTGGATTGAACAAATTGCGCTGGTCATGGGTCTTAACCCGTGCGAAACGAATTATCCCACATTTCTACATGAAACCTGTCCTCTCCTCCTCCCGCCTGGCCGCCGTCCTTTCCTGCACTGCGCTGCTCGGAGTCACCGCTTCCAAGGTCAACGCGCAGGCCCCTGCAGACAAGGCCTCCGGCGCCGATGCCCCGGCACCCACAGCGGCTCCCGCGGCCAAGCCGATCGAGTTGAAGGATCCCGTTGCCGTCGTGAACGGGGAAAAGATTTCCAAGGCGCAGCTCGAGGAGGCCTTCAACAACGCCGTCAAGATGAGCGGCATGGACGCCTCGAAGCTCGGTCCCGACCAGCAGCTCGCCGGCTACCACAAGCTCCTCGACGATCTGATCACCGAGAAGCTGCTCAAGGCGAAGGCCGCGGATTACAAGATCACCGACGCGGAAGTCGATGCGGAGCTCGCGAAGGTCAAAAAGAATTTCCCCGACGACAAGGCCTTCCAGGAACAGCTCAAGCAGGCCGGCCAGACCGAAGAGAAGCTCAAGGTTCTCATCAAGGACGGTCTCGCCCAGCGCAAATGGATCGACTCGCAGATCGGCGACAAGACGAAGGTGACCGACGCGGACGCCGAGGCTTTCTACAAGGCGAACACGAAGGAATTCGAACAGCCCGACCAGGTGCGCGCGAGCCACATCCTCTTCATGGTGCCCCAGGGCGCACCTGACTCCGAGGTGAAGAAGAAGGAAGCGGCGGCCGAGAAGGCCTACGAGCGCGCGAAGAAGGGCGAGGATTTCGCCAAGCTTGCCGCCGAGCTCACCGAGGAGCCGAATGGCAAGGAGCGCTCCGGCGACCTCGATTTCTTCTCGAAGGAGCAGATGGTGCCCGAGTTCGCGAACGCCGCGTTCTCGATGAAGGTCGGCGAAGTGAGCAAGCCGGTGAAGACCCAGTTCGGCTACCACGTCATCAAGGTGACCGACAAGAAGCCCGCCGGCACCGTGCCGTTCGATCAGGTCAAGCCCCAGCTCGTCGCCTACCTGAAGAGCCAGAAGCAGCAGGCCGCTGTTCAGGAAGTTCTCGGGAAGCTGCGCAGCGATGCGAAGATCACGAACAATCTGCCCGAAATGAAGGCCCCGACGATGTCGGCGCCGGGCACGGACGCTCCTGCTCCGGAGTCCAAGAGCGAGAATTAATCGGATGGCCAGCAAACAGGCGGTCGGACTCATCGGCCTTGGCATCATCGGATCCCGCGTCGCGGCGAATATTCGTCGCGCCGGTTACGAAGTCTGGGTCTGGAGCCGGTCGCCGAAGCCCGAGCCGAATTTCCTCAGCTCGGCCGCGGAGGTCGCGGAAACCGCCGACGTCCTCCTGCTGTTCGTTTCCGATGGTCCGGCCCTGCTCGAGACGCTCAAGGCGATCGAGCCCGGCCTGTCTGCGCGGCATCTCATCGTCAACTGCGCGACCGTCTCGCCCGATGAAGCTCGCGAGGCGGCGAAGATTGCCGCCCGGGCCAGCGCGGGATTTCTCGATTGTCCCTTCACGGGCAGTCGCGATGCCGCCGAAGCCGGCCAGCTCGTTTTCTACGTCGCGGGTGCCAGCGACTGGCTCGATCGCGTTCGTCCCGTGCTCGGAGCCACCTCGAAGTCGATCGTCGAGATCGGCAGCGAAGTCGGCCAGGCCAGCCTGATCAAGATTGCGACGAATCTCGTCGCCGCGGCCACCGTGGAAGCTCTTGCCGAAGCGGTCGCGCTCGTCGATGCGAATGGCGTGTCCGGTGGGAAATTCCTCGAGGCGTTTGCGACCCATGGCACTCGCTCGGCGATCGCCGACATGAAGCTCCCCGGCATGGTGAGCGCCGACTTCGAGCCGCGTTTTGCCCTCAAGCACATGTTCAAGGACATCCAGCTCGCGCTCGCCACCGGGCGCGCGGCGGGAGTGGAATTGCCGGCCGCTGCGGCCACAGGCGGTGCGCTCATGGCGGGCATCCAGCAGGGCTGGGGCGACCAGGATTTTTCGGCCATCGCCAAACACTATCAATTCCCGGGCAAGGAACCGCTGGTGGCTTCCGCGCTCGCGGCGGCGGATGCAAATGCGTCCGCTGGTGCGACGAAACCGAAGCGCTTTTCCTTTTTCGGCGGCTCGCGTTCCGCGTGAACGAGGATTTTGCGTCGCGTCTCGCCCGGCTGCGCAGCGAGGGAGGATTTTTTCCCGTTGTCGACGTGGTGCGATTCGCCTTCACCGGCGCGGATCGGCTTCGCTACCTCAACGGCCAGGTTTCCAACGATCTCAGGAAACTCGAGCCCGGCACGGCGATGGCCGCCTGCATTCTGTCCGCCAAGGGTCGGCTCGATGGCGTCGTCTGGATCTGGAGTGAGGGAGATCGATTCGTGGTCGAGGGCGACGCGGCCCTCGCCGAGCCTCTGGCCATGCGGCTCGAGCGCTACATCGTGGCCGACGATGTCGAGGTCGCTGCGCTGCCGCCCGTCGAGACGTTTCACGTTTTCGGCCCGGCGGCTACGGCGTTTTCCGGCGCCCGAAAGATCGGCCGGATGAACATTGCGGGTGTCGACTTGCCATCGGCCCCGTCCGGATGCCTCGAGGCAACGGCGGATGAAGTCGAACGTCTGCGCATCGAGAATGCCGTGCCGAAATGGGGAGCCGAGCTCGGGCCGGAGACGCTCCCGGCCGAGGCTGGGCTCGACGCGCTCGCCGTGGATTTCCACAAGGGCTGCTACATCGGCCAGGAGGTCGTGTCGCGAATCAAGAGTGTCGGGCACGCCAACCGCGCCCTCCGGGTCTTCGATCTCATTGGGGGTGAGACACCGGCGGTCGGCACGGAATTTTTTGCACCGGACGAATCCGGACGGGCCGCTGCGGTGGTGACGTCGATTCACTTTGCATTGTCGCCTGCCGTTGGGCTCTGCTACATCAGGCGCGGAACCCGGGAGGGCGCCGTGCTCACGACGGCCGCCACCGGCTCCCAAATCCAACTTCGCCCGCCCGCCACGCTGAATGCATAAAGCCATCCTGACCTCTCTCGCCGCGGTATTCCTGATCTCCGCATGCGCCCATCGCCCGGCCGAGCCCAGCAAGCTGCCCATCGCCGCGCCGGTGCCGACGAAACCTTCCGCGCCGCTCGGTCCCGATGTCGCCGTGATGCTCATCAAGATCGGCCGCGAGAAGACGCCTCAGCGAGTCGTGATCGGCTTCTACGACGATGCCGCGCCGCTCACCGTGGCCAATTTCAAGGAACTCTGCCGCCGCAGGTTTTATAACGACATGCGCTTCCATCGCGTGTTCGAGCACTACCTCGTGCAATCGGGCGACCCCTACAGCCGCAACGGGGATACCGATCGCTCCGGGACCGGCGGACCGGGCTACACGGTGCCCGCAGAACTCACGCGCAAGCACGTCCGCGGGGCCGTCGCAATGTCGCGGCTCGAGGACAAGGTCAACCCCACGCGCGCCTCGAATGGCAGCCAGTTCTACGTCTGTCTCGAGCCAATGCCGCAGCTCGACGGGAAATACACCGTCTTCGGCGAGGTCATCGAAGGACTCGAGGTGCTCGACTACATCAGCGGTCGCCCGACAAATTCCAACGATTTCCCCTTGGAAAAAATCGAGATTACCTCTATCAAGATCGAACCTCGCGTAGCGACCAGTGCGCCGCTGTGAGTTAGCCGAGCCCAAGGCTGTAATTAACGGGTAGGTTCCGGAGTGGCCAAACGGGGTGGACTGTAAATCCACTGGCATTGCCTTCACAGGTTCGAATCCTGTCCTGCCCATTTTACCCGCCAACCCTGAGAAACTCAGGCGCGGCGGGTTTTTTTTGCCCTCGATTGGTCGCTCGGGCGCGGAGCCTTGCCAAATTTGGCGCGGGAATCGGGAGGCGTTGCGGTAGGATTACGAAATGAAGTCGTGCTGTCATTCGAAGGGATCGGAGACGGTTTCCTCGCCGGTCAAGAAATGGTTCTGTCCGATGTGTCCCGGGGTGGAGTCGGACGAGCCGGGGGCCTGCCCGAAATGCGGCATGGCGCTCGAGCGGAATCCCGCATTTCGCGAGGAGGCGCTCTACACGTGCCCGATGCATCCGGAAGTGCGGCGGAATCAGCCGGGAGAGTGTCCGATCTGCGGCATGGCGCTGGAGCCGGTGGCGGCGCAGACCGACGACGACAATGCGGAGTTGCGCGAGATGACGCGGCGTTTCTGGATCGGTCTCGCGCTGACCGCTCCGGTATTTCTGCTGGCAATGGGCGCGCATGTGCCGGGCCTGAGCATGCTGGAAGGGCCTGTCTTCGCGTGGGCGCAGTTTCTTTTGAGCACACCGGTGGTGCTGTGGGCCGGCTGGCCTTTCTTTGTGCGGGGTGCGCGGTCGCTGCGTTCCGGGCACTTGAACATGTTCACGCTCATCTCGATCGGGACGGGCGCGGCGTATGGCTTCAGCGTCGTCGCGTTGCTCGTGCCGGGAATTCTGCCGCACGCCTTCACGCATGGCGGCATGGTGCCGGTGTATTTCGAGGCGGCGGCGGTGATCACCGTGCTGGTGCTCCTCGGGCAGGTGCTGGAATTGCGGGCGCGCGCCGGCACCGGCGCGGCGATTCGGGCGTTGCTGACGCTGGCGCCGAAGACGGCACACGTGATCGAGGATGGCGAGGAGCGCGATGTGGATGTCGATACCATCAAGGCCGGCGCGGAGTTGCGCGTGAAGCCGGGCGAGAAATTTCCGGTGGATGGTGTGGTGATCGACGGCCGGACCTCGGTGGACGAGTCCATGCTCACGGGTGAGCCCAATCCCGTCGAAAAACGGGCCGGCGACAAGGTTGCGGCGGGCACGATCAATGGAACCGGCAGCCTGCGCGTCTCGGCCGAGCGGGTTGGGGAAGGGACGATGCTGTCCCAGATCGTGGCGATGGTTTCGCAGGCGCAGCGGAGTCGGGCGCCGATCCAGCGACTGGCGGACGTGGTCGCGGGCTGGTTCGTTCCAGCGGTGCTCGGGGTGGCGGTGATGACGTTTCTGATCTGGCTGTTCGTCGGCCCGCAACCGGCGCTGAATTACGCGCTCGTCAACGCGGTGGCCGTCCTGATCATCGCGTGCCCGTGCGCGCTGGGGCTTGCGACGCCGATGTCGATCATGGTGGCGGTCGGGCGAGGCGCCGGGCTGGGCGTCCTCGTGAAGGATGCCGCTGCCCTGGAAACCCTGGGACGGGTTGCGACGCTGGTCGTCGACAAGACGGGAACGCTCACCGCCGGCAAACCTGCCGTGACGCATGTGGAACCGATCGGCGTTTCTTCGAATGAGTTGCTGGGACTGGCCGCGGCGGTCGAGGCCGCCAGCGAACACCCGATCGCGACCGCCGTGCTGGCTGCGGCCCGCGAGGCTGGCATCGCCGTTTCCGAGGTGAGTCATTTCGAGGCGGTCACGGGCGAGGGCGTGCGCGGCACGGTTGACGGCGTCGAGGTGCTCGTCGGAAAACGGAGCTTTGCGGACACCGGCAACGCGGCGGCGGAGGAGCTCGTGGCGCAGGCCGCGAAGCTCCAGGACGAAGGCGGAACGCTGATCTGGATCGCGAAGGGAGGTCGCCTGCTGGGGTTTGTCGCCGTTGCGGATCCCCTCAAGCCGACCACGGCGGAAGCGGTGACGGCACTGCATCGTCTCGGATTGCGTCTGGTGATGCTCACTGGCGACGATCCGCGGACCGCGCAGCACGTGGCTCGCGCCGTGGGCATCGACGAGGTCTTTGCGGGAGTCAGTCCGCGAGATAAGCAGGAGCACGTTGCGGAGTTGAAGCGATCCGGCGCGCTCGTGGCGATGGCTGGGGACGGGATCAACGACGCCCCGGCTCTGGCGGCAGCCGATGTCGGCATCGCCATGGGAACCGGCACCGAAGTCGCCATGGAGAGCGCCGGCGTCACCCTGGTGAAAGGCGATCTTCGCGGCATCGTTCAGGGGGTCGCGCTCAGCCGCGCCACCATGCGCAACATCCGGCAGAATCTCGTTTTTGCCTTCGTTTACAATGTGGTCGGCGTGCCGGTGGCGGCTGGCGTGCTGTATCCGATGTTTGGCCTGCTGCTCAGTCCGATCATCGCGAGCGCGGCAATGGCATTCAGCAGCGTGTCGGTGATCGGAAATGCCCTGCGATTGCGGGGAATAAAGCTCGGGGACGCCGCTCTCACTACCGATCACCAAACGCAGGAGGTGTGAAAACCGCCTTCCGTGCTAAAGTGGTCTATCCTTCATATTCCCAAAACCATGAAACCCACGCTCCTCCTTGCTGCGATCGCGATGATCGCCGCGCCGTTCAGTCTTCGCGCCGCCGACACGGCGAAGCCCTACGCCCTCGATACCTGCCTGATCTCCGGCGAGAAAATCGGCGAAATGGGCAAGCCGACGGTCGTGACCTACGAAGGCCAGGAAATCAAACTCTGCTGCGGAAGCTGTAAGAAGGCTTTCGACAAGGATCCCGCTGCCGTTGTGAAGAAATACAACGCCGCGGTGGCCTCGAAGTCCTCCGGCGGCAAGTCGAACTGATCGAGTCGCAGAAACACGGACGCTCCGGTTAGCGATCCACTGAGATCTTTTTCCGGAGCGTCAAACGCCACCGTTTTCCATCGAATCTGAGGGAGCGGTTCAGGCGCGAGTTCCCATCGGGATCCACGCCGGTCAGCTTGATCCGTGCGCTCCGCCCGCGAATTTCCTTCGCCCGCGGCGTGAGCACCCTGACCGTCCAGGCCCCATTCCGGACGGGCGCGTCGGCGAAGTGAGAGGCCGTGTCGGCCTCGACGGACGCAAGCGCATAGGGGCTGGTCGCCGTTCCGATGATTTTCAGGCGACGTCCCTGATTTTTGATGAGGTTTACGGCGAAGACCGGCGGCGCGTAATACTGCGTTTCAGCCGGATTGCCCGCGCCGTAGCGGGATTGCATGCCGGCGACATCGTCCGGCGAGGGGAGGTAACGGTCGGCGATGATGGAGTTCATGAGCGCGTCGACGTTCTGGCCGGACTCGTCCGGATGACCGAGACCAAATGCGTGGCCGATCTCGTGGAACAGCACGCGCTTGATGTCGACCGTCGACTGCAACGCAAGACCGTCGTAGGCGTCCCATTGGTAACTGGCATTGACGAGAATGTCGGACTCGATGCCGGCGCCAAACCGTTCGATCGTCTTGCAGACCGCGAGCTTCCCGGCAACGTCGGCTGAAGTGCTCCAATAAATTTCACTCACGCCATTTCCGAGCCTCGGACCGCTCGCGGAAGTTCCGGGCGTGGCTTTGATCTCCAGATTCTGCCCGTGGAGGGCCCAGCGGAAAGCGACCTGCGAGGCGCAGGCGTCCCACGATGACGAGCCGTCGAGCAGGTGGAAGGAAGCCGTTCCGAGATAGGATTCAAATGCGATGCTTCGAATCGGCGTCGAGGGATCGAAGGAATAGACGTAGGCCTGAGCCTGGGACATCAGGCTGAGAGCGAACGAGAACGCCAGGATCCGGAACGACATTGGCGCGCAAACTAGCTGAGTATCTCATGTGGTCAAAAAGATTCACATTCAATGGCGTAAGAATTTAATCTCATTAAGAGTGTGTTGGCAAAGTAGAAGAATTTCCGAATTTTTCCGACTTGATTGCTGCTTCCGTGAAGGTGTCGACCGGACGGCGAGCTAATTTGGACGCCTTCCAGAGAGGAGTCTCTCGGGAGCATCGCCCGAAGTTGGCGGTGGCAGCCTTCTTGAGGCAAGCGCGAGAACGGGATGACCTATTCGAGCGGTGCGATGGCCATGATTTCGCCGGTTTCGGTGACGGTCACGAGCGTGCGATTTTTTGCCTCCGCAATGGTGATGCGATAGTAGACGTAGTCGTTGCGATGATCATCCTGCTCCGCGGCTTCCACCCGAGCGGAGGGAAATTTCTGCTTCAACGCGGTAGAGACGGCGGCGGGTAGCTGCGACGGGGCAATCGTTCCGGCCGTGCTCGAGAGGCTGGAAAGGGCCAGCAGACCGAGGAAAATCGGAAGCCGGGCGACTCGGAGCATGCGGCAAGGTAGGACTTTCGCAGGAGCCTGCAATATTTCTTCTGGATTGTCGGGAAAGTCGGTTGAAACGTGGCGGCAGGTGAGCCCCGCGAGAAAACCTCTGCCTCGAAAGAAGGGAAAGAAAATCGTCCTGCAGCGTAGGTCTCGCAAAAATGCGACGAGGACGGAGCGAGTGTTTCCAGAGAAAGATCGGGCCGTTGAAGCCGGATTGGAAGTGGAGTCCCGTTACCTGACGCAGGTCGAGCGGGCTCTGTTGCGCGAGAGTCGGATGCGCGCCACGGCCGAGCGGACGGTGCGCCGGCAGACGCAGGCGCTGGCGAGCACGTTCAACCTGCTGCTCGATCGCGCGGATGAACCGGGATTCGTGCGCGGGGTCCTGAGGGCAATCACCCGGGAAACCGCCGGGATCGGGGCAACCTTCTGGCGGCTGTTTCCGGAGAAGACGCCGCGTCGCGAGATGCATTACTTTATCGATGAGGAAAGTCGCCGGGATGCGGAGATCGCGGGCGATTGGCATGCGCGCGAACTGAGGATGGTTGGGCGGCTGCATCAGGGCCTGATCGAGGAGCACCGGTGCACCGTGGTTCTCCGGGCGGATGATTCGCGGATTCCCGCGACGATCCGGCGGCTTTACGCGAACAGCGGCGTGCGGAGTCTGCTGCTGCTTCCGTTGCTGGTTGGTGAGAGGATTCTTGGCTGGATCGTTTACCTGACGGCGAGTTCCCTGCCGGAGATTCGACCGGAGACCGTCGCCTTCATGGAGACTGCGGCGCAGCAGGCGGGCCTGGCGATTCACCTGCACTTTCTCAACGACCGGGCGCAGGAGATGGAGTGCGCCCTCGAGAGCGAGCAGCTCGCGCGTTCTGCCGAGGAGGAAATGCGCCGCATCAGCCGGCTGATGAAGATTTCTCTCACCTCGCTGGATGACGTCGGCAGCCTCGACCAATTTCTGCAGGACACATTGCGAAACATGGTCGAGCTCCTGCGCGGTGAGGCGGGGGGGCTGTGGCAATGGGACGAGAGCTTTGGAATCTTTGCTCCGCGCTGGGTGTGCCGTGACGGAGAAGCGCGGGCGCTTTCGGAGGGGGTCAGTCGGCAGATCGGGTGCGTGGCCTGGGAGAAACATCGAAGTCTCGTGCGGCTCTGGGCGACGGCCGATGGGGTGCAGGTGCGGAAGCGCTCCACGCCAGCCATGCGGCGCTACATGGTGGACATTCTCGACGGCAAGGGCGAACTGCCCGGCACGCACCTGGTGACCGTGCCCCTGAATTTCGGCGAGGCGACGAACGGCGGCTTCGTGCAGATCCTGACATCGATGAATGTCACGGGCACGGAGGAAAGCCTGCTCGCGGTGCAGGCGCTTGCCCTGCAGGCAAAATTCGCTCTGCGGGTGGCGGGGCTGGCGGCGGCCGAGCGCTCCCGGGCGATCGCGGAAGAACGCAGCAAGATGGCTCGCGATTTGCATGACATCCTCGCGCAGTCGTTCAGTGGCATCCTCCTGCAGATCGAGGCCATGCGCGCGGAGTGTCCGGAACTCTCCGCTCCGGTTTCCGAACGATTGTCGAAGATTCAGGCGCAGGCGATGCGCAGCGTCGAGGACGTGCGACGGTCGATCCTGATGCTGCGCCCCGCGCTGCTTGACAACCACGCGCTGACGTCCGCTTTGAAGGCGCTCGGAAACGAAGTCGCCGCGGCGACGGGCGTAAAAATCCGGGTGAAGGTCTCCTCCGACATGGGACCGATCGAGGCAAAGGTCGAAATGAATCTCTTCGCAATCGCCTCGGAGGCGATCCAAAACGCGGTGCGACACGCGGAGCCCCGGTCGATCGGAGTTTCTCTCACCGTCTCACGTCGCCATCTTTCTCTTCGGATTATCGATGACGGAATGGGGTGTGCGAAATCCGCCACGCGTGGAAAGAAATCCACACGATTCGGAATCTTCAACATGCGCGAGCGTGCCCGGGCAATCGGGGGCCGACTTTCCTGGACTTCCCCGCGAACGGGGGGAACTCGGGTCGGGGTGTCGATTCCGCTTTCGCTGCTCTAAGACATCCTTCTCGTTGCGGGATTTGCAAGCGAGTGTTCGGATGAGTCCGATGTCTCACGTGATGCAGGCGCCGCCCTTCTCCAACAACCCCACCGGAAAATCCTCCCGTTCATTTCGCGTGGTGCTGGTGGACGATCACCCGTTCGTGCGGGACGGCCTCGCCGGCTTGCTGGGAACCGATCCGCAATTTCAGGTGGTCGGGCAGGCGAGTTCCGGCGCGGAGGCGCTGGACATGCTGCGCGATCTGGCGCCCGATCTTCTCGTCGTCGATCTGCGATTGCCGGACATGGATGGCGTGCAGGTGCTCTCGAAAGGGCGGCTCGTTCGTCCGACGGCATTGATGATCGTGCTGAGCGCCTTCACGTCGGATGACGACATGCTGGCGGCAGCGCGGGCCGGGGCGCAGGCTTACCTGACCAAGAGCGCCTCCGGTCCCGAGGTGCTCGAGACATTGCGCCGGGTCGTGAGTGGCGAGAACGTTCTCGTGCGCGAATTGTCATCCACGCTTCGCGCACGGATGCACGAACGCGACCTGACGCTGAAGGAACATCAGGTGCTCGTCCTCCTGGGCCGAGGGCTGACGAACAAGGAAATCAGCGCCAGCACGGGCATGTCCGAAAACACCGTCAAATCCCATCTTCGCGCGATTTTTCAGAAGTTGAGCGTCTCGAATCGTGCGGAAGCGACGGCCATCGCCCTGCGGCGAGGCATGGTGTAGACACTCTTTCGCGTTCGGGTTCGACGCATTTCTGCGCTCCATTTTCGGAGGGAGACTTTCGGGCAGGTTCTCACCCGAACGAATTAGGAGGGACGGTGATCGCCCATTCGGACGAGCGGTATTTTTCCCGCGTGGCACCGCAGTGGCTCGATGAGGACCCGCCCGGAACGGGGGGAATCCCGCTCCGAATGGCTGCCTAAAAACCAAAACGCAGAAAACACCCAATGCAAAAATCCTTCCTCACGCGAGCGTTGTTCCGCTCGCTGCGACCGCCGAGCCGATTCGGCTTTCTGGCCCGCGCCACCGTTCCCGCCCTGCTCGCCGGGACCGCGTGGGGCGCTTCCGTCACCTGGGATCCCGCCAATAACCTGGCTGGCTCGGACGGTAGCGGCACCTGGAGCACCGGCGTTGCGAACTGGGCAAGCGGCGGATCCGACGCCGGCTGGGTCAATGGAGATTCTGCCATCTTTGGCAGCGGTGGAACTGCGGGAACCGTATCGGTTTCCGGAACAGTCAACGTCGCCGAAATCTTCTTCGGTCTGACGACGGGAAACTATACGATTTCCGACGGAACGATCGGTTTCGGCGCGACCGGCACCATCACCACGGACTCGAGCGCGGCCATTACTTCCATCCTCAGCGGTTCGGGAACTGCCCTGACCAAGGCAGGTGCCGGCACGCTCACCGTCAACGGGGCCAGCAGCGGCATTTCGTCAATCGACGTGACGGCGGGAACGCTGGCCACCAACGCCGGAGGGGCGCTGTCATTTGGGAATAGCTCGACGGCGATCTCGGTGTCCAGTGGCGCGTCGATCAAGGTTGCGTCGGGTGCAGTCGCCGGAAATGCGATGACCTTCAACGGCGGCAGCGGGACGGCAGCGGAGATCAGCGGCGCGACCCTCGCGGGGCCGATCACGCTCGCTTCGGGAAACACGGCCTTCAACGTGAGTTCCCAGTCGGGTGAGATCACCGGGAATATCTCCGGCAGTGGAAGCTTCACCAAATCGGGGGCGAATCAGCTGACCCTGAAAGGTGTGAATACCTACTCGGGCACGACCACCGTTACGGACGGCTCGCTGTTGGTCGATTCGAGTTCGTCGATCGGAACCGGCGCCGTCGTCAACAACGGCGTGATTCGTTTCAACGTCGCTTCCGGCGCGACCGTGACGCTGTCCAATGCGGTGAGCGGATCGGGTGCGATCTCCAAGACGGGTGCCGGAACGTTCGTCATGGACGGAGCCTACACCTATAGCGGGGCGACGACGCTGGCGGGTGGAACGACGATCTTCAACGGGTCGATCACCGATGCGAATTCCACGGCCACCCTGGTTGTGGGATCGGGTTCCACGTTGAAGGGCGCGGGGACGATCGTGGGAGCATCGGCGGGTGCGCTCTCGCTGCTGGCGGGAGGAAAGTTCTCGATTGGAGCGACGGACGGAGCCATCGGCACCTTCTCGGCAACAAGCTTCGCATGGTTCAGTGACAACACGAACGCGAGCATGTTTTTCGACCTGAGTAGCTCGGACGGATCGGCGGATATGCTCGCGCTGACCGGCTCCTTCAGTCGCTCTTCGGGAACAAGCTACATCATTGACTTCCAGGGCGGTGGCGTGGCGGGGCAGACCTACACGCTCATTTCATATGGCGTCGCGAGTTCGGTTTCCGTTGGCAATCTCGTGGCGACGAATCTCGCCAGCGGTCTGACCGGAACGTTCAAGATGACTGGAGCAACCAGCGGATTGAACAGTGCCGGCGTGCTGACCTTTACCGTGGTTCCCGAGCCGACCGAAGTGGGCATCGGCATCGCGGCTCTCGCCGCCTTCGCCATCGTGATGCGCCGCCGCCGCCAGACCAACTAACGCGAATCCGAACATCGATTCACTCAAACTCAATCATTCATGAAAAACTTTTCACGTAGCATCGCGCTGGCAGCCTGTGCCGTCCTCGGGTTCCAGTCGGCCTTTGCGAAAACTGTCACGGTCAATCTCGAGACCGCCACCTTCGACGATCTCCAGGCGGCGATGAATGCCGGCGCGATCACTTCTGTGGAGCTCGCGACGCTTTACCTCAACCGCCGCGCGGTCTACGACCAGGCCGGGATCAGGATCAACTCGGTCGTCTCGATCAGTCCGACGGTCTTCGATGAAGCGCAAGCGGCCGACGATCTGCGCGCTTCCAGCGGCCAGCAGAGTCCCGTGCACGGCCTGTTCTATTGCACGAAGGATTCCTATCCCACGCTCGGCATGGTCACCAGCGGTGGCGTGAAGGCCTGGCTCTCGTCTGTGACTGGCTCGTTCGGCACGGAAGCCGGTGTCACCTACGGCCCGATGATCTCGCCGGAAGACTGCTACGTCGTTGGCAAGCTCAAGGCCGCGCATGCGATCGTTCTTGGCCACGGCAACATGGACACCTGGGCGACCTCGGCTTCGAGCACGGCCTCGAACGCCTATGGCACCACGCTCAACGCCTACTGCCTCGGCAGTGCGTCGGGCTCCTCCGGCGGCCCGGGTGCGCTCACGGGTTCGAATTTTGCCAGCTTTGCCTGGGGCGGAGAGACCGGCGGTTCGATCCGCAATCCGTCCGATCGTGCCGGCGTTACCGGTTACAAGGTTAGCGTGGGCACCCACTCGGTGAACCACATCATCCCGCTCGTTTCCGATCGCGACGTCATCGGGCCGATGGCGCGCTACGTCAAGGACGAGGCTTACATCATGGACATCACCGCCGGAACCATCGATCCGCAGGATCTCTGGGCCCCGATCAACTATGTGCCCGGTCGCGGCCTCGATACCGGCTACGCGGCGAAGGTGGCATCCACCTCGCTAGCGGGCAAAAGGATCGGGATCATCGGCACTTACAACGGCCAGACTTATCCTTCGCCCGCGCCCACGCCGGTCCAGCTGTCCGAAGCGGATATGGAGAAGGCGCTCGGCGTTGGCAACGGCCATGGCGGCATGACGTCCTTCACGAACTACGTGGTAAGTGGTGGCAACGCGGCCGGTGTGCAGACGCCGGACACGGCCACCGCGGCGGTTTTCGCCCGCTTTGTCGGTGAACTCCAAAGCTCTGGCGCCACGGTCGTTACCGTCTTCCTTCCGCCGAACCTCGACACGGCTCAGACGATCCCGGCCGCAAGCCCGAATCCGGCGATTCCACAGTTCCCGACTCAGTTCGATGACGGCACGCCGGCTCCCGGTGCGACGCTCGCGAGCCCTTACACGAACTACTCCCTTGCCTACGAGAATGCGGGCATGCTCGGGGCCTTTGGCCAGGGCATCTACACCCGGCTCACGCAGGCGAACGCGGCGAGCAGCTCGTTGAGCACCGCGGTGCGCGCCGCGGCTTACAATGGGCAGTTCATCGACTTTACGAGCACGTCCTTCCACGATCCCACGACGGGGGAAACCACATCGATCAACATCCCGGCACACTTCCAGCGCAAGGCGATCTACAACGCGCTCTACGAGAAGTTCATGGACGCTAACGGCCTCGACGCCCTCGTCTGGCCGATCAGCTACACGAAGACCCGCACGAGCAACAGCGTGAGTGGTCGCGATCTGGTGAACAACATAGGCCTCCCCATCTGCACCGTGCCGATCGGGATCTACACGGCCCTTGGCGGTGAGCCGATCTGCGCAGGCTTCCTCGGCCGCTATCGCAAGGAAGCGGACAACCTCGCCCTCGCCGGTGCTTATCAGCAGGCCTACAACCACCGCATCCCGTCGCCGCTTTCGCCTCCTCTGGACGGGGAGACGATCACCTACACGACCTCGGGGACGCTGTTCAGCCAGCGCTCGGACAAGCTGGCCCCGGTCGTCTCCATCAAGAAGAAGGCCACCGAGAAGGACGAGAAGATCGTCATTCAGGGAGTCGCCGCCGACGCGAGCGGCATCGGCTCGTTGAAGGTGTATGTGAACGGCCGCAAGGTCGCTTCGAAGGTTGGCAAACGCTGGACCGCCTCGGTTCCGGCCAGCTCGATCAAAAAGTGGACGAAGTCGAAGGCCAAGAGCATCGAGGTCACCGTGCTGGCCAAGGACAGCGTCGGCAATGCATCGGCCACCACCAAGGTCGTGAAGCTTTAAACCCGAAGCCAGCCGGCTCAATCAACACGACTCACGTCTCAGATAGTCAGGCGGATTCACCGAAGTCGGTGGATCCGCCGCTATTTTGAAATCCAGAGAAAATATGCTTCGGAATTTATTGGAACTGGCAAATGGCCGGACGGCCCGTTGGGGCCTTGCAGGTTTGGGAGTGCTCGCCGTGGGAGGCGCAACGCTGTATTTTTTCGACCGGGATTCCGCGGGGTCCCATTCCGCGATGTCCGCGAACTCGGATGCGACGAAGGGGACTTTCTCCGCGTCCGGCAAGATGAACCCTGCTGCCGGGAAAACCGCCACGGACTGGCAGAAGCGGGTGGAGACCGCAAAGCTGGCAGATTTTCCGGCGCTGATGCGCGAGATCATGGGAATTCCCGACGCCGTCATCCGCACGCAGGTCGCGAAGACGCTCGTGACTCGCTGGGTGAATGCCGATCTCACCGGCTTCATTGCCTTCGTCGATGCGACCGAAGTCGACGACGCCGCGAACGCCGATGACCTCTGGGCGCTGCTTGCTCCCGCGCTTGCCAGCGCCCTGCCGTCCCTGCCAGACGAGGTGACGATGCGGCCCGAGTTGAGCGAAATCGTGCGACGACTCATCGAATACTCCGCCCGCAAGGATCCCGACCAGGCCCTCGTCTGGGCAAAACAATGGCTGATGGACGATGCGCTCGAGTCCGCCCTCGCCACGATCACGGGCGAGATGATCAAGAAGGCGCCTGAAAAGGCGCTGAAGGTGTTCGCCGAAATCACGACCTCGGTGCGGCGCGTGGACGCGATCAGTGCGATTGGCGCGGTTTATGGAACGACGCATCCCGTGGAAGCAACGGAATGGGCAAAGAATCTTCAGAACGAAGCCGAGCGCCCCTACGCCATGAACGCCGTTCTGGCTGCCCGGGCAGAAGTGGAACCGGAGGCCGCCGGCGTGGAGTTCACCGACTTCCGCAGCAAAATGGTCTCCTCTTACGCGACCGAGCGGGAGGCCGAGATTGCCAGAATGGGCATTCCGGACATCAGGCAGTATGCCCCCGGCGAGCCTCTCTCCGAGGACGATGCGATGAATTCCGAAGTCCTGCCGGGTCGGGACAATCCGCAGCTCGGACTGATCGCCGATGCGGCCCGCGCGATCGCGGAGAACTGGGGCGAGACGGATCCTCAGGCTGCCCTCAAATGGACCGAGTCCCTGCCGCCGGGGGGGCTCCGCGACGACGTGGTTGGCAGTGCGCTGGTCGGCTGGGCTTCGAAGGATCCCCAGGCGGCCTCCGCGTATTATCTGAAGAATAGTGCGTCGAATCCGACCCCGGCCGAGCCGATCTTCGAAGCCTGGGCCCAGGCGGAACCGGCGCGGGCTGCCGAGCAGGCCGCCGAGTTGAGCGATGCGGCTGTCCGGGAAAAGGCGATCAGCGGCGTGGTGAGCGGCTGGCTCGACAGCTCCGCGGACCAAACCGCTATCGCCGCGTGGGTCGACAAGCTGCCGGGCAAGGCGGAACGTGACGCGGCGAATGCCCAGATCGCAGATGCCGAGAGTTTCGACGAGCCGGATGCCGCCTGGCAGCGGGCGACCGGCATCCGGAACCAGGCCACCCGACGCGATGCCCTTCGTTCGGCTTTCGCCAGCCTCGTGGCGAGCGATCCGGAGCAGGCCCGAGTCATGCTTGCCGAGACGAAAGACCTCACGCCGGACGAGACCACCCGGCTGACCAGGATGCTCAAGGCCGTTTCTCCGAAGGCGTCGAATTGAAGGGGCGGTGTGGAGTGAAAATGTGGCGCAAGATTCTATTTTTCGGAGGAGTTCTCGCGCCGCTGATGGCTGCGAACGCGACCGACTGGACCTGGAGCAACCCAGTCGGGAGCGTCAAACTCTTCGGGAGTGGAGCGCTGGCGACGACGCTTGCAACGAACGTCGAGGTGGAGGGTGCCGACGGATCGGATGGAATCAACTATCTGGATTCCTTTTCGGTGCCGGCGGTTTCTCAGACGTTGGTGAACGTCAACGGGTCTTCTCTGCAGGCAAATGCCCGTCTCTCCGTCGACGATGGCGAAGTTGGGAATCTGATCGCGACGGGGGCGATCGATTTCAGTGCCAGCGGGAAGGGGGGAGTGGGCAGTGGAGCTGTTCAGCTCTCCTATCTGATTTTCCTTCCAACAGATGCCGACATCTTTCTTTCGGGAATTCGGAGTTCCGTCGCGGCTGATGCCGGAAACAGGTTCACCCTTTCGTTGTTTGCAAGCGATGCGGCCGGGAACAGGGCCGGCGGAAGTTTGTTGGGCTATGAAGGCAACAATTTCGACCAGGAAATCTCCTTCCAAGCCACTCAGGGCTATTACCTCCTTCAAATGGATGCCTCGGCGCAGGTCACCGCCGGTGCGGCTGCGAACGTCACGAGTTTCTCATTTGCTCTGGATCTGACGCCGACCACCGCCGTGCCGGAGCCGGCAGTCACGGGATTGTTCCTCCTCGGCGGCGTGCTGTTGACGATTCGCCTGCGAGGCAGAGTGCGCAGGCGCGGCTGAGTGAAGCCGGCGAAAAGAAACCCACCGATCCAGATGGATGGGTGGGTTTGCAAATTTGCCGGGCGAGCGACTCAGGCGCGCTCGACCTGCCAGTATTCCAGTTCGACAGGCGTGTCGCGGCCGAAGATGCTGACGGAGACGCGGAGCTTGCCGCGCTCGGGGTCGATTTCCTCGACGATACCGTTCTGGTTCTGGAAGGGGCCGTCGGCCACCTTGACCTTGTCGCCGACCTCGAACTCGATCTTCGGCTTCACGCTGTCCTCGCGCTCCTGCATCTGCGCGAGCATCCCTTCGACTTCCTTCTTCCGCATGGGAATTGGGCGATCCTTGGCGCCGGCAAAGCCGATCACGCCATTGGTTTCGCGAATGAAATACCAGGTGCGGTCCACGAGCTGGTTGTTCTCATCCAGCAGGTGCATGTTGACGATGATGTAGCCGGGGAAGAACTTGCGCGTGGTCTCGGTCTTCTTGCCGCGCTTGATTTCCTGCACGCGCTCGGTGGGGATGAGGGCCTCGAAAACGACGTCCTCCATCTCCTCGCTCTTGATGCGCTTTTTGATGTTTTCGAGCACTTTGTTCTCCTGACCGGAGAGCACGTGCACGACATACCATTGATCGCGTGGGGCTAGACTCATGAAAAATTAGGCCTTCGTCAGGAAATTGACGATCTGAATGAGGACGACGTCGAAGAACGCGATGTAACCACCGACGATGAGCATCGCGATGAGCACGACGACGGTGGAATCCCACAATTCCTTATAGCGCTTGAACCCTTTTTCGTTCGGGTCCCAGGGCCAGGAGGCCTTGGCAAGTTCGCCGCGGACCTCGGAAGTGAATCGTCCTAGTTTTCCAAACATCGCGTTAAAGTTTACTGATTTGCGGATTCTGTCCGCAGATTTCGCCGATTTGCACAGAAAGGACCGTGTAATCGGCGTTGATCTAAGGACAATTTTGAAAGAGCAGGCCAGGAGGGACTCGAACCCCCAACAAACGGTTTTGGAGACCGCTACTCTACCAATTGAGCTACTGGCCTAATCTAACAAGGGGCTAAGCGTTGTCAGGCGATGATGTCGGACACACGACCGGCACCCACGGTGCGACCACCTTCGCGGATGGCGAAGCGGATGGTCTTTTCCATGGCGATGGGCGTGATGAGCTCGACTTCGATCGAAACGTTGTCACCAGGCATCACCATTTCCACGCCCTCGGGGAGCTTGATGGAACCGGTCACGTCCGTGGTGCGGAAGTAGAACTGAGGACGATAGTTGGAGAAGAACGGGGTGTGACGGCCGCCTTCTTCCTTGGAGAGAACGTAGATCTCAGCCTTGAAGTTCTTGTGGGGCTTGATCGTGCCCGGCTTGGCGATGACCATGCCGCGCTCGATGTCGTCCTTCTTGGTGCCGCGGAGGAGGAGACCGACGTTGTCACCAGCGCGCGCCTCGTCGAGGAGCTTGCGGAACATTTCGATGTCGGTGACGGTCGTCTTCAGGGTCGGGCGGATGCCGACGAGTTCGACTTCGTCCATCTTCTTGAGGATGCCACGCTCGACACGGCCGGTGGCGACGGTGCCGCGACCTTCAATGTTGAACACGTCTTCGATCGGCATGAGGAAGGGCTGATCGACGGGGCGCTCGGGGAGCGGGATGTATTCGTCGACGGCTTCCATGAGCTGGACGATGGCCTTTTCGAACTCAGGGTCGCCAGCGAGGGCCTTCGTGGCGCTGCCCTTGACGATCGGAATGTCGTCGCCAGGGAATTCGTAGCTGGAGAGGAGTTCGCGAACTTCCATCTCGACGAGCTCAAGGAGCTCGGGATCGTCGACCATGTCGCACTTGTTGAGGAACACGACCATGGCGGGAACGCCGACCTGACGGGAGAGCAGGATGTGCTCACGGGTCTGGGGCATCGGGCCGTCGGCAGCGCTGACGACGAGGATCGCACCGTCCATCTGGGCGGCGCCGGTGATCATGTTCTTGACGTAGTCGGCGTGGCCGGGGCAGTCGACGTGAGCGTAGTGACGATTGGCGGTCTCGTATTCCTGGTGCGAGGTGTTGATCGTGATGCCGCGCTCTTTTTCTTCGGGAGCGTTGTCGATGTCCTCGTATTTACGGGCAACTGCGCCGCCGGTCTTCGCGAGCACGGTGGTGATCGCAGCAGTAAGGGTGGTCTTGCCGTGATCCACGTGGCCGATCGTGCCGATGTTCACGTGGGGTTTCTCGCGTTTGAAGGTGTCTTTAGCCATCTTGGTGTCGTGTAGGGTTTGTCGGGTGAATCGCTGCGCTAAAATCGTGGAGCCCACAACCGGGATCGAACCGGTGACCTCGTCCTTACCAAGGACGTGCTCTGCCAACTGAGCTATGTGGGCCTTGGGGCCTCGGGGGCCGTATGGGTTATCTGTAGATCCGCGAGCGGGTCTGTTTTCAATCTCCGAAAAAAGGGTGAAGGACCCCGCCCGTATCTCCCTGGAGAAACGGCGATGCCCTGCGACCTTTCGGCGGAAACTGAACGGGCAGAATATCGAGCGGTCCGAGGCTGTCAAAGCGAATTTTGGGGTTTGCGCGAGGAGATTTTGAGTTGGGTTCGGCGGGGTTCCTCGGGCAGGTTTGGGAAATGGAGATGGAAGCGATGCGCCGGGACTATGCGGCGGGAGAATTGCGACGGGCGGATCTTGCGGCCGACCCGCTCGGGCAGTTCGAGCAATGGTTTCGGGAAGCGGTGGAAACCGAGGGGGTGATCGAGGCGAACGCGATGACGCTGGCGACGGTCGATGCGACGGGGCGACCGCACGCGCGCATCGTGCTGCTGAAGGATTGTGACGCGCGGGGCTTTCGCTTTTTCACGAACTACGAAAGCGACAAGGGCGTGGAGATCGCGGCGAACGCGGAGGTGGCGCTGTTGTTCCATTGGGCGCCGCTCGAGCGGCAGGTGCGCATCGAAGGCGGCGCGGAAAAAGTCTCGCGCGACGAGTCGGACGCCTATTTCCAGGTGCGCCCGCTGGCGAGCCGTCTGGGTGCATGGGCCTCGCCGCAGAGCCGGGTGATTGCGTCGCGGGCCGAACTGGAGGCGGACTACGCGGCGACGGAACGACGTTTCGCGGACGGGATGGTGCCACGGCCGCCGCAGTGGGGCGGCTATCTCGTGCGGCCCGTGGCAATCGAGTTCTGGCAGGGGCGGAGGAGTCGCCTGCACGACCGCTTTCGCTATACGCGTGGCGCGGGGGGCGGCTGGGCCATCCACCGTCTCGCGCCATGAACGTTTTCGGGATTCGCCGGGCGAAGCGGGCCTTTTCCGAGCTGGACGAGCGGGAGTTGCTCGCGCTGGCGATTTCGCAGGAGGAAGAGGATGGGCGCATCTATGGCGCGTTTGCCGAGCGGTTCGCGGAGAGTCGACCGCACTCGGCGGCGGCATTTGCGGAAATGCGCGACGAGGAATCCGGCCATCGGGATCGGTTGTTCGCGCGCTACCGAGCCCGGTTCGGCGAGCACCTGCCTTTTCTGCGCCGGCAGGACGTGAAGGGCGGATTGTCGCGCCGCCCGATCTGGTTGAATCGCGTGCTGCCGGTCGATCGGGCATGGCGCGAGGTGGAGTCGATGGAGCGCGAGGCGCGCCGATTTTACGAGGCTGCCGCGGGGCGGGCGACGGATGCCTCGACGCGCGAGCTGCTCGACACGCTGGCGGCGGAAGAGGGGAACCACGCGCAACGGGCCGCGGCGCTCGAGGACGAGCTGGCGACATCCGGCGCGGCGGCGCGGGAGGATGTGGACGAGCGGCGGCGGTTCGTGTTGCAGATCATTCAGCCGGGGCTCGCGGGTTTGATGGATGGCTCGGTGTCGACGCTGGCCCCGGTCTTTGCCGCGGCTTTCGCGACCAAGGATAGCTGGGATGCATTCATCGTGGGCATGGCGGCGTCGATTGGCGCGGGGATCAGCATGGGATTTGCCGAGGCACTGTCGGACGACGGGGCGTTGAGCGGGCGTGGGCAGCCGTATTTGCGCGGCACCGTTTGCGGATTGATGACGACCGCGGGCGGCATCGGGCACACGCTGCCGTTCCTCGTGGCCGATTTTCGGCTTGCCATGGGGATCGCCTTCGGTGTCGTGCTCGTGGAGCTCGGCGTGATCGCCTGGATCCGGCATCGTTACATGGATACGCCGTTGCTCCCGACGATTTTGCAGGTCGTTCTCGGTGGGGCGCTGGTGTTCCTTGCGGGTGTGCTGATCGGCAATGCGTAGGGTGGCGATTGCCGCGAGCGGGCGACGGGAGATTCCCCGCTTGACCTTTGCCGGGCATTGTCGTCTTTACTCCGCGTTTGGCCGCTGGCGCGCCCTTTTCGACTTATCAATGAACCGCCTTCTCCGACTTTCGTTTCTAGCCGTTGCTGCCTCCCTGGCGGTGTCTCTTTTTGCTCGGGCGCAGCAGGCGCCGCTGCAGGGGCCGATCGTTAAGCAGATCGACGTCCAATACGTGGGCCAGGAGAGCATGTCGAAGGACCGCGTGCTCGCGAACCTCGCCACGCAGGTCGGCCAGCCCTACAGCGAACAGGCGGTCGAGGAAGACATTCGCAGCCTTTACTCGACGGGCACGCTGGCGAACGTCCGCATGTTCGGCGAACCGTTCCAGGACGGCGTCAAGGTCACGGTGCTCCTGCAGGGCCGTCCAATCGTCTCCGAAGTGCTCATCGAGGGCACCCAGCAGATCAGCCAGGCCCGGGTGCGTCGCGAGGTCGGCGTGAAGCCTGGCGTGAGCCTGAGCGAGGAAAAGATCGAGGATGACCGCCGCAAGATCCTCAAGCTCTATCAGGATCGCAACTACTCCGACGTCGACGTCCAATACAAGATCGAGGACCTCCCGGACAACAAGGCCCGCGTCATCTACTCGATCACGGAAGGGCCGAAGCTCGTCGTCAGCAAGATCACCTTCATCGGGAACTACAGCGTCAAGGACAAGGACCTGCGCAAGGTCATGAAGACGAAGGTGCGCGACTTCCTCTATTACTTCAACAAGAGCGGTCGCCTCACCACCACGCAGCTCGATGAGGACAAGGTCGCCCTGCGCCTGCTTTACCAGAACCGCGGTTTCGCCGATGTCCAGATTACGGACATTGCCACGCAGGAGATGCCGAACCGGAAGGACGGCGTCGAAGTGATCGTCACCATTCAGGAAGGCGTCCAATATCGCGTCAACAAGGTCACCGTCGAAGGCGCGAACGTGGTTCCCGCGGACCAGATTCTTGGCCTGCTTTCCATGCGCGAGGGGTCGCTCTTCACGCCGTCCGCGCCGCTGCCGGGGCCTCCCGGGTCCACGCCGAAACAGGGCGGCCTCGTTGGCGACCTCAAGGCCATCCAGACCTTCTACGGTCAGCGTGGTTACATCGATGCGCGGCCGACGCCGCAGGTCACGCCCGCCGGCCAGGGCGCGGTGGATATCAATTACAAGATCGACGAGGGCGTGCAGTCCTACGTGAATCTCATCAATATCCAGGGCAATTCCCGCACGCAGGACCGCGTGATTCGTCGCGAGCTCGCGATCAAGCCCGGCGAGGTCTACGACACGACGCTTGTCGACATCAGCAAGGCCCGCCTCGACAACCTGCAGTATTTCTCGAACATCACGATCAGTCCGTCGGACACCGTGGTGCCCGGCCGCAAGGATCTCAACGTGATCCTCGAGGAGAAGCGCACCGGTTCGTTCAACTTCGGTGCCGGCTTCAGCACGATCGACAGCCTGATCGGTTTTGCCGAACTCCAGCAGACGAACTTCGACCTGATGAACTGGCCGAACTTCACGGGCGGCGGTCAGCGCTTCCGCATCCGTCTGCAATACGGTCTCCAGCGCCAGGACTACGTGATCTCGCTCACGGAGCCCTGGTTCCTCGGCTACAAGCTCTCCGCTGGCGTGGAAGGCTACTACCGCGAGGCGAACTTCCTCTCGGCCGTCTATAACCAGTCCAACCTCGGTGCGGCCTTCAACTTCCGGAAGCCGATCACGAACTTCCTTTCGGCCGATGCCGAATACCGCATCGAGCAGATTCGCATCTTCGATGTCGATACCGACAACGTCGGGCAGTTCATCGAAGACTCCGCCGGCACCTACACGCGCAGCGCCATCACGGCCGGCCTTGTGTGGGACAGCCGTGACGACCTGCGCCTCACGCGGCGCGGCGAATACGTCCGCCTCGGCGGCTTCCTTGCGGGCGGCTTCCTTGGAGGAACCGTTCAGGATACCGGGATCACGCTCGATGCCTCGAAATACATCCTGCTCCCGTGGGACACGATCCTCACGTTCAAGGGGCAGATCGGCGTGGTCGACACCTGGGGCGGCGCCACGAACGGCGGCCTCGGCGTGCCGATCTTCGACCGTCTCTACCTCGGCGGCGCGAACAACATGCGCGGCTTCGACTACCGCGACGTCGGGCCGAAGGATGATGACGGCAACCCGATCGGCGGCAACACGCTCGCCTACGGCACGATCGAATACAGCTTCCCCATCATCGAGCGCATTCGCGGCTCCCTGTTCACCGACTGGGGCTTCGTGAATGGCGAGGCAGGGGACTTCTCCGGCGACAACGTGAATGCCGACATCGGCATCGGCCTGCGCGTGGAACTGCCCATCGGCCCCGTGCGCGTGGACTACGGTATCCCCGTCATCCACGACCAATACAACGGCGGCACCGGCAAATTTAATTTCAACGTCGGCTACCAATTTTGAACGAATCCGCCCCGGGGGCGGTCACACCTGACACTCGTCCCCCGAGCATTTCCGTATTCACCACCGTAATACCCACCAACATGATCCAGAAATCCATCCGCACGCTCCTTCTCATCGGCACGATTGGCGCCGTTGCTCCCTTGGCCCACGCCGAGTTGAAGGTCGCGACCATCGACATGAACCGCGTCTTCACCGAATACTACAAGACGAAGGACGCCGAGGCTAAGCTCAACGAGCAGCGCGCGGGAGCGAAGAAGGAATTCGACGATCGCATCGAGACGCTCAAGAAGAGCATGGAGGAGATCACCAAACTCAACGCGAAGATCGAGAGCCCGGAGCTGAGCAAGGACGCGAAAGACGCCATCCTCAAGGATCGCGAGACCAAGGTCGCCGAGGCCCGCAACCTCGACAAGGAAGTCAACGAGTTCAAGGGCACCCGCGAGCGCCAGCTCCAGGAGCAGTTCCTCCGCATGCGCAAGGACATCATCGACGACATCATGAAGGTCGTGACCGCCCGCGTCTCCTCGGCGGGCTACGATCTCGTGTTCGACAAGTCCGGCCTCAGCATGGGCCAGATCCCGGTTGTCATCTATTCCCGCGACGACATGGACTTCAGCAAGGACATCATCTCGAAGCTGAATGCGAACGCTCCCAAGGTGAAGCCCTCGGCCCAGTAAGCCACCGCCAAGATCTTTTGTGAGGGCATCCCGGTTCTCGGGATGCCCTTTTTCTTTCTCTCAGGGGTTGGGTGCGGAGAGCAGCTGCTGCTTCGTGGCGGTCGTGATGAGCGGACTGCTGCTGATCCAGGTGCGGGCGGTGGCGGGGTCGGTCTTCATCCAGTGCTTGGCCAGGTATTGATAATGGGTGGCGCGCAGAGCCGGGTCGCTGATCGAGTTCATCCATTGGATTCCGAGCTGGGGGCTTTTGTCGAAGGCGGCGGACCAGAAGCGGACGATGGTGGTGTCGCGATCCTTGCCTGTCTGGACATTGCTCGAGAACCAGGACAGGGCCTTGTCGGGATCCTGTTCCACCCAGGCGCGCATGGAAGAGCCGAGGGCTTCGGTGCGCGTGTCGCCGGCGGGCAGGGTGGCGCTCCACTGTGCGGCGCCGCTGGGATCGTTCTCCGCCCAGTTGCTGGCGATGTTCGAGAGGGCGTTGTTGAGGGCGTCGCCGACGGGAATCTGGGACTGCGCCCATTTGGCGGCGGAGGCAGGGTCGGTCTCCGCCCATTGGCCGGCGATATATCGGAGCGCGGTGTTCCGGGATTCTCCGGGCGGCAGTTTCGTCGCCCATTGTGCGGCGGCGACGGGGTCGTCGTTGGCCCAGTTGTTGGCGATGTTGGTGATGGCGTTGCGCTGATTGTCGCCGGGCGGTAGTGCCGCGGCCATGGCGGCGGCGGCTTCGGGATTCTCGGAGGTCAATCCCGAGATCACGCCCTGCGTGATGTTCTTCTTCACATTGGGGTCAGTCTGGGAATCCATCCACTTCTGCGCGGCGGCGGGATCCTGGCGAGCCCAGTTGTTTGCGATATTGCGGAGCATGTTGTCCTGCTCGGAGATCGAGCTGACGAGATCCACCATGGCGATGGCGTTCTGCGGATCGCCGCGCATGGCGGCGTAGCTGAGATCGCGCACGAGCGAGTTGCGTTCCGCCCCGGCCGGTTGCTTCTCCAGCCAGGCGAAAGCACCGTCGAAATCCTCCTGGACCCAGTTTTGCGCGACGGTGGAGAGGGCCTGGGTGCGAGAGCGTTTTTCGGGAATGCTCTGGGCCCAGGCCAGGGCGGCGTCGCGATCCTCAAACGCCCAGTTGCTGGCGACAATCGAGATCGCGCTTTGGCGCATTTGCCCGGGAGGAAGCGAGGCCGCGCGCTCGGCAGCGGCGGCGGGATCCTGCCGGACGAGCCGGGAGAAGACGGGGTAGGCCACGTTGAAGCCGCTGTTCGCGGTCTTCGATTGCAGCGCGATCTGTAAGGCCCGCTCGGGATCCTGCGTGGCGAGGGCGCTGAGGAGAGTTCGCTCCGCATTGCGCTTCAGCTCGCCGACGGGCAGGGATTTGGCCCAGAGGGCGGCAGAGTCGTAGTCGGTCGCCGCCCATCCGGAAATCACGGCGAGAATGTTCTGCTGGCGCATGGCCGAGGGGGGCAGTTGCTGCGCGTAGGCGAGAGCGGCCTTGGGATCCGTTCGAGCCCAGGCGCCGAGGACGACATTGAGGCCGATGTTGCGCTGCATGCCTCCACCGGAATTGCGGATCGAGTCGGCCACGGCGCGGGCATTCTCGCGGGTGACGCCGTTCTTGCCGATCCACCAGAGATTCCCCATCCGCTGCATGTCGTCCGGGTCGTTCACCGCATCGCGGATGGCCGCGGCGACATCTTCGCTCTTCCGGGAGCCGCCACCTTGGATGGAGCGCAGCGAGTTGCTCGGCGATCGGCCTGTGGAGGCGCCGCCGGTGGCGGAGGCCGGTTCCCGGTCGTCCCCGAAAGATGCGGCAAGCGACGAGGATGGTCCCGGGCTCGGAGAGCCGAGGATTGCGAATCCGTAGCCGAGGCCGAATGCCACCAGTGCCACGACGAGGAGGGGAGCCCAGGCTTTCATGCCGACCGCATTGAGCGCCTTTGAGGCCGGGCATTCAAGCGGGATTCTTGGCGGTCGAATCTCTCATGTTTTCCGCGGCTTCGGCATTGACAATCCCCCGCGATCTTCGGCTGAATGCGGTTCCATGATTTCCCTCCTCATCGCCGGCGGTGTTTCCGTAGCCGCCAACGTTCAAGCCGTCAATTGGCCAATCATCGATAACCACACGCTCAAGGGGGAGGCGATCCCTTCGAATCAGGTGGTATGCCGCAACATGTGGGGCACGCCGATGCTGCCGGATGGCAAGGGCGGCTACAGCCTCATCGCGCCGATCAATCAAACGTGGATCGCCGAGAGCCTGATGATCCCGCCGCAGGCTCCTCGCGGCATGGTGGCCTATCGCCCGCTTCCGCCCGTGACGGCCACGGTCGTCGTGCCTGCGGTTCCGGAGCCCGCTCCGGCCGCGGTTTCCGCTCCCGCGCCTGTCGCTCCGCCGGCCCCGGCGATGGAGGAAGCTCCCGCTCCGGCGGTCGAGGCCCCGGCAGAAGCCGCTCCGGCCGATCCCTTTAGCTCGACTCCCGCGGGCAACTAAGCCCGGGGAGCGTTGGTGGCCTCTTTCGAGGTTGTCACGGTCAGCACGTCGTGGGGCGCGGATTCCCGCTGCCCCGCGGGCGTCACTCGCACAAAGAGGGCCTTCTTCCGCAATTCGCCAAGGTCCTTCGCGCCGAGATAGCCCATTCCGGCCTGCACGCCGCCGATCAATTCTCGCAGCACGTTGTCGAGCGGGCCGGCGGCTTCCTTGAGCGCCTCGATGCCTTCCGGCGCCGCTTTCGTCGTCGCGTCCTTGCGCTCGTGCCCGTAGCGGGCGGCCGAGCCTTCCTTCATCGCCTCGCGGCTGCCCATGCCCCGATACTGTTTGTAGAGCTTGCCGCCGATCTCGATGATGCGGCCCGGCGCCTCGTCGCAGCCGGCCAGCAGGCCGCCGCAGATCACGGCGTCCGCCTGGGTAAGAGCCTTCACCATGTCGCCGGATTTCGTGATGCCTCCGTCGGCGATCGTGCGAACACCGACCCTGGCCGCGGCGCGTGAGGCCACGTAGAGCGCGGTCATCTGCGGGATGCCGACACCCGCGACGATGCGAGTGGTGCAGATGGAGCCCGGTCCCTGGCCAATCTTGATGCAGTTTGCGCCAGCCTCGGCGAGGAACTCGACGCCGTCGCCGCAGGTGACGTTACCCGCGATGAGCGTGAGGTCGGGGAACTCTTCGCGAAGCAGACGCACGGCGTCGCCAACGCCCTTGGAAAAGCCGTGGGCGGTCGAGACGGCGATCGCGTCGATGCCTTCCGCGATGAGATCTCCCACGTGCGAGACGATGCGGTCGCGATCGAGCGTGCCATCGGGCTTGCGGTGCGGTGAGATAGCGGCGCCGCAGACCAGGCGCAGCTTCGCGTCGCGGGCCGGTTTCACGATGCGGCGGGATTCCTCGCCGATGCGCTCGATGTCGCTCAGCGTGAAGAGCCCGCGCAGGCGGTCGGAATCATCGACGACGAGGAGCTTGTGGATGCCCATGTGCTCCGTGAAGAAGCGGTCCGCGGTCTCGATCGGCTGTTTGCGAATCTCGCTCTCGGGGAGCGTGAAAAGCGCGGAGCGCGGGGTCATTGCCTCGGAAACAAGCCGATCGCGGTAACGCTCGCGGACGACCGATCCGGAAAGCAGGCCCAGCAGCCGGCCTTCGTCGTCCACCACGGGAAAGGTGCTGAAGCGGAATCCGCGCTTTTCCATGAAATCGAGCACCTCGCCGACCTTTTGCGTCGGGGAAGCCTTGATCGGCTCCTGAATAAAGCCGTGGATGTGATTTTTCACCCGGGCGACCTCCTTCACCTGCGCCTCGTCGGGCATGTTGTAATGGATGAGGCCGAGGCCGCCGTTGAGGGCCATCTGGATGGCCATGCGTGACTCCGTGACGGTATCCATGTCGGACGAGATCACGGGAATCTGCAGGGCGAGCTGGTCGGAGAGCGTGACCGCGAGATTCGTGTCGCGGGGCAGAACGTCGGAGTAACGAGTGGCCAGGGAGACGTCGTCAAACGTCAGGCCGGAAGGCTGGCAGCTTGGAAAGAAGGAATCGGCGTCGTGGTAGAATTCCATAGCGGATATTGCTCGGGAGCGATTTCCGGCTCAAGGAGAATTCCGCCCGGTGTGCGGCGATGGGGTGGATTTCCGCTTTAATCTTCAAAGGTCTGCCGACTATCTTTTCGCGCAATGCGCGCGGCGAGAATCCGTGAAATTCCCGAATCGGACCGACCCCGCGAAAAATTGACCGCGCGAGGCGCCGCCAGCCTCACCGATGCCGAGCTCATCGCGATTTTTCTCCGCACCGGCACGCGGGACCAGAGCGTCATCAACGTCGCCAGTGAGGTGCTCGCGGCCCGAGGCGGCCTGCATGCCCTGGCCCGGGCGACCGTGCAGGAGATCAAAAATTCCGCCAAGGGGATCGGCCCGGCCAAGGCCGCGGAACTCGCCGCCGTCTTCGAGGTCGGCAAGCGCCTGGCGCGCGGCCCGGGGGCGCGATTGAAACTCGATTCGCCGCAGGCCGTTTTCGACCTGCTCGCGCCGGAGTTCCACGCGCTCGATCGGGAGCGGCTCTGCGTGCTGCTCGTCAATACCCGCCACCGGCTGATCTGGACCGAGGTCGTCTCGATCGGCTCGCTCAATGAAAGTGTCGCGCATCCGCGGGAAATTCTGCGGCCGGCTCTGATCCATTCTGCCTACGGATTCGTGCTCGCGCACAACCATCCCTCCGGCGATCCATCGCCGAGCGAGGCCGACAAGCGCCTCACCCGCCGACTCCGCGAAGCCGCCGATCTGCTCCAGCTCCGCTTTGTGGATCACGTGATCATCGGTGCGCCCGACGAGGGACGTCCGCCCTATTTCAGCTTCAAGGAGAACAGTCTGTTGTGAAAATTCATCCCACCGCCATCGTCGAGGACGGGGCCGTGCTCGGCCCGGAGGTCGAAGTCGGTCCCTATGCATCCATCGGCCGGGAAGCCGTTGTCGGCGCCGGTTGCCGCATCCTTGCGCATGCCGTCCTTGCCGGGCGGGTGACCCTCGGCGAACGCAATCTCGTCGGCTATGGCGCCGTGCTCGGAGCGCCGCCGCAGGATCTCGGCTACGACGAGACGATGGCGAGCGAGGTGCGGATCGGCGACGGGAACACCTTCCGCGAATACGTGACCGTGCATCGAGGATCCCGCGACGGCCATGCGACTACCGTTGGCGACGGCAATTTTGTGATGGTCGGCGTGCACATCGGCCATGACGGCCGGATCGGCGATCGCACGATCATCGCGAACAACTGTCTGCTCGCCGGCCACGTGGAAATCGGCGATCGCGCCGTGCTCGGCGGCGGCACGGCGTTCCACCAGCACATGCGGGTCGGCCGGTTGGCGATGGTCTGTGGCGGCACGCGTTTCAGTCGCGACATCGTGCCGTTCGCGATGGGCGACGGGGAGAACCTGCTCGCGGGATTGAATGTGATCGGAATGCGCCGGGCGGGATTTGCGAGCGAGACGCGCCTCGAAATCAAGCGCGCCTTCCGGTTGATTTTCCGGTCCGGAAGAAACCTGCACGATGCCCTCGAGGAGGCCGACGGCACGGAGTGGGGCGCCGAGGCGCGCGAGCTGCTCGACTTCGTCCGCACCTCGAAGCGCGGCGTCTGCGTCGATCAGCCCCGAAACGGATCCGCCCCGCCGGACGACGAGGCGTGATGGTCGGTCAATCCCGGGCCGCGGCTTGCGCTGCGAGATAAACTTCACGCACGCTTGCGCCGGCGGCCACGGCCGCGCGGCGGCAGGATTCGAACTCCGGCGCGGCCTGCACGAGCTCGTTGCCCAGCCAGCCGCGCTTGATGTCGATCGGGCCGAAGGGGGTCGCCACCGGCGCAATTTCCCGCCGCAGCTTGAGGCGCCGGCAATCGTGCATCCGCACGCCGAAGGCGCTGGTCTCACGCAGGATCAGTCGGGCGAATTCGTCAGCGCGCTCCGGAACGGCAAGCACCGTGAGTCGGAACGCGGGGCGATTCTTCTTCATGGAAATCGGGGCCACGAAGACATCCAGTGCGCCCGCTTCGAGGAGGCGCTCGGTGGCGGCGGCCAGCAGCTCCGGCGGGAGGTCGTCGAGATTTGTCTCGATCTCGGTGACGGTGTCGGACTCCGGAGCTTCGGCGGTTTCACCGAGCACGGCCCGCAGGACGTTTGGTCGTTTCGGCGTGTCGCGGGTGCCGACGCCGTAGCCGATCCGCGTGACGGCCAGTGCCGGCATGGGGGCAAAGCCTTCGGCGAATTCGGCGAGCAGGGCCGCGCCGGTCGGCGTGATGAATTCCATCGGCTCTTCGACCTGCCGGAGCGGGATGCCTGCGAGAATTTCGAGCGTGGCCGGAGCGGGGAGGGGGAAGTGGCCGTGAGCGCAGTGAATGAAGCCGGTGCCCTCGAAAAGCGACGATGCGAGCACGCGCGGCGCGCCCAACGCCTCGACCCCGACGCAGAAGGCGACGATGTCGACGATGGAATCGACCGCGCCGACTTCGTGAAAATGAACGTCCGCGGGCGGCATGCCGTGAATCTTTCCCTCCGCGATGGCGATGCGTTGAAAAACGGCGAGCGCCCGCGACTTCACGAACGGCGAAAGGGCGCTGCCCTCGAGGAGCGTCCGGATATCGGCAAAGCTCCGACCGTGTGAGTGGGGGTCGTCGTGGGGATGTTCGTGGGCATGCTCATGGGAATGGCCCTCGTGCGGGTGGGAGTGGAGATGCACGTCGAACTTCACGCCCTCGATGTGTCGGCGGCTTTGCCGGGAAAAGTGGAGATGGAATTCGTCGCCGAGCCTGAGCTTCGCGAGCTCCTGCGCGAGATGTGTCTGCTCCACCCCCAGATCACAAAGAGCTCCCACGGCCATGTCGCCGCTGATGCCCGAAAAACAGTCTAGAAACAAAGTGCGCATAGGGCGGAAATGAACAAGTCTCCGACTGTGTCACGTGTGTTCCTTTTCAGCAATGTCGCCGCGCTCTGCCTCCTCGCGTTGCGTCCCTTGGCGGTGGGGGCGGATGCCGCCTCGTTGAATGCCACGTTCGGCGCGTCGTTCTGGGCGGATGATAATCTGTGGGACGACGTGGATTCCGAGGCTGCGCAGCGGCTTGGCTGGCGGCCCGAGTCGCGCACGCAGGAGGACTCGAGCTTTCGGGAATACGCGGGGCCCAACGCCCGGATTCTCGGAGCCCGGCCTTTTTCGCTGGCCCTTTACGGGCGAAACGGTCGGGTCGAGCAAATCTCGATGGTCTTTGCGAACAAGGGGGACATCGGCGGCGATTTCGTCGCGGGCGATGCCTACAAAAAGCAGATCGCGGCAGATGCGAAGGAAATCAGCCAGGTGCTCTCGGCCGAGCTCGGGCCGCCGAAGATTGCGCAGTTCGGGCAGGGCGTGAAGACGCGAGAGCGCGTCGAGCGGTGGGACTGGAACGGGCATGCGATCCTGCTGGCCGCGCCGAGGGGTGAATATGTCGCCGTGCGCATTCTGCCCGTCGCCGTGGCGGACGGGGAAGTTGCCGCGAGAGTGACTGATGCGGCGCTGCGCGAGAAGTTGAAGACTCGGGTCGAGCACCGGCCTAATGGCGACGTGATCCTCAAGGAAATCCCCATGGTGGACCAGGGGCCGAAGGGCTATTGCGTGCCGGCGACCTGGGAGCGGGCGCTGCGCTATCTGGGCATTCCCGCAGACATGTATGTGCTGGCGATGGCAGGCCAGACGGAGGCCGGCGGCGGCACGAATCTCTCGGCGATGGCGGCCGGAGCCGGGGAACTTGTGCGGCGGAATGGCCGCCGCCTCGTTACGACGAGCGGGCGTATCACCGTGCGGCCGGTTGCGGGGTTCATCGATGTCGGCCTGCCTGTGATGTGGGGCATGTATGTTGTTCCCGGGATCAATCGCGATCTCACGACGCGTTCCGTCGAACGCCGGCAGGTGACCGACTGGGCGGCCTATACGCAGGCGCTCAAGCCGCTGCGGAAAATTGGCGACCGAATCCGCTCGGACACCCAGGGCGGGCACATGTGCATGATCATCGGTTACAACGCGGCGACCGGCGAAATCGCGATTTCGGATTCGTGGGGGCCGCAGTTCGCAGAGCGCTGGATTACCGTCGAGGAGGCGAACGCCATCAGCCAGCGGGAATTCACGGTGGTGAACTGGTAGGGAATTCCCGGAAGAGGGGTTTCGCATTTTTTGCGATTGCGCAGTGGATTTCCCGCGCCGCCCTGTTTTAACTGACCGGTCCAATGTCTGATTTCGGCACGGCTGACGCCATCGCTCTTTATAATGTCGATCGCTGGGGTGGTGGGTATTTCACCATCAACCGCGATGGCCATGTCGCGGTGCGACCGACCGCTCGCCGCAAGGAGGAGATCGACCTCATGGAGCTCGTCGTCGAGGCGCAGGCTCGCGGGCTGGCGTTTCCGATGGTGATTCGTTTCCAGGATCTCGTCCGCCATCGCGTGGAGACGATCAATCGTTCGTTCGCCGAGGCGATCGCCGGCCACAATTACCGCGGCGTCTATCGGGGCGTGTTTCCGATCAAGGTGAACCAGCTCCGCGAAGTCGTGGAGGAGATTCTCGATGCCGGGAAGCCCTTCCATTTCGGCATTGAGGCCGGCAGCAAGCCGGAGCTGATGGCTGCGCTCGCGGTGCATACCGATCACGACAGCCTGGTGATCTGCAACGGCTACAAGGATACCGAGTTCATTCGCATGGCGCTGCTCGGCTGCAAGCTGGGCAAGACCGTCATTCTCGTCGTCGAGAAGCTCGAGGAGCTCGCGCACATCCTGCGGGTCTCGAAGAAGATGGGCGTCGCGCCGAACATCGGCCTGCGCGTGCGTCTGCTCTCCAAGGGCGCCGGCAAGTGGGCGACGAGCGGCGGCGAGAACGCGAAGTTCGGCCTCTCCACGGCGGAACTCGTCGAGGCAAGCGGGATGCTCCACAAGGCGGGCCTGGCGGATGCGCTCAAGCTTTTGCATTTCCACGTCGGTTCGCAGGTGCCCGACATTGGCACGATCAAGCGCGCCACCCGCGAGGCGGCCCGGTTCTACGGCAAGCTCCAGAAAATGGGGCACGCGCTTGGCTACCTCGACGTCGGCGGCGGTCTCGGCGTCGATTACGATGGCTCGCGCACGACCTTCGACAGCTCGACGAACTACTCGCTCGACGAATACGCCCGCGACATCGTTTACAGCATCGCGGAGATTTGCGACGCGGAGGAAGTGCCGCATCCCACGATCGTGAGCGAGAGCGGTCGCGCGATCGTTGCGCACCACTCCGTGCTCGTGGTCGAGGCCTTTGGCTCGATCGAGAAGAGCAAGGGCGGCAAGTCCGTGAAGGCGACCGAGGAGGATCCGAGACCCGTTCACGAAATGGTCGAGGTTCGCGATAACCTCGGCAGCAAGAATCGCCTCGAGAATCTCCACGACGCGCAGGAAATCCGCGAGCGCGCGCAGGGGATGTTCGACCTCGGTCTGCTCGATCTTCCCGCGAAGGCGAAGGTCGAAACGATCTACTGGGAGATCGCCGCAAACGTCGTCGAGATGTTCCGCGGCATGCGCTACGTGCCCGAGGAAGTGAAGGAAATGGAGGTCGCGCTTGGCGATCAGTTCCTCTGCAATTTCTCCGTCTTCCAGTCGCTCCTCGACCACTGGGCGCTGGGTCAGCTCTTCCCGGTGATGCCGATTCATCGCCTCGACGAACAGCCGGACCGCAACGCCACGCTCGTGGACATCACGTGCGATTCCGATGGCAAGGTCAGCAAGTTCGTCGACCTGCAGGACGTGAAGGAAACGTTGCCGCTGCATCGCTGGATGCCCGGGCAGCCATACTACATGGGCTTCTTCCTCGCCGGCGCCTACCAGGACATCATGGGCGACCTGCACAATCTCTTTGGCCGCGTGAACGAGATGCACGTCTTCCTCGATGAGGACGAAGACAGCGGTTACTACGTCGAGGAGGTGCTCCCCGGCAGCACGATTGCCCAGGTGCTCGCGCTCACGCAATGGGAGACGAACGAGCTCGCCCGCCGCATGAAGAAGCAGACCGATGCGGCGATCAAAAGCGATCGCTTGAAGCCGAAGGAAGGCATGCGTCTGCTCGACGACTACGAAAAGGCGCTGACCGGCTACACGTATCTCAACTTCGACGACCAGACCGCCGAGGCGGCCAAATCCTGACGACCATGGCGAATCGCACCGCACTTTTTGATCAACACGTCGCGGCCGGGGGCCGGATGGTGGACTTCGCTGGCTGGGAGATGCCGGTGCAATACACGAGCATCCTCGACGAGCATCGCGCCGTGCGGGAGGCCGTGGGGGTCTTTGACATTTCGCACATGGGCGAGTTTTTCGTGAGCGGTCCGGGCTCGACGGCGTGGCTCGATGGCCTGCTCACGAACGGCGTCACGAAGCTGCTCGTGGGGCAGGCGCAATACACGCTGCTTCTCAACGAGCGCGGCGGGGTGATCGACGATCTCATCGTTTACCGGCTCGGCGACGAGGAATACCTGCTCATCGTCAATGCCGCGAAGATCGACGAGGACGCCGCGTGGCTCGAGGCGCACGCGGCAAATGGCCCGACCTTCGCGGATCGCAGCGGGGAATATTCGGCGCTCGCCGTGCAAGGGCCTGTCGCCCGGGGCGTGTTCCAGTCCGTCTTCGGGGAAGCGCTTGCGACCGAGCGTAATCGCGTGGCCACCGTGACCTTTGGCGGCGCGGAGGGCTTCGTCGTCACCACTGGTTACACGGGGGAGGACGGATTCGAGGTCGTCGTGCCCAATGCCGTCGCCGGCGCGCTGTGGGACGCCCTTGTCGCCGCCGGGGCGAAGCCCTGCGGTCTCGGTGCCCGCGACACCCTGCGCCTCGAAATGGGCTACCCGCTCAACGGCTCCGATCTGTCGCCCGATCGCACCCCGCTCGAGGCCGGGCTCGGCTTTTTCGTCGATCTCTCCAAGGATGACTTCATCGGCAAGTCCGCGCTCGTGGCGCAGAAGCAAGCCGGCCTGCCCACCAGGCTCGCGGCCATCGCGGTGACCGAGAAGTCACCGCCGATCCGCCCGCACTATCCCGTGCTCGTCGACGGCGAGGCGGTCTCCGAGACATGCAGCGGCGCGCTCTCCCCGAGCCTCGGCCATGGCATTGCGATGGCCTATCTGCCGGCCGCCCGCGCCAAAGTGGGGCAGGCCGTGGAAATTGAAGTGCGCGGAAAACGCTACCCCGGTAGCGTCGTGAAGAAGCCCTTTCTCAAGCGCGATTAAAAATTTATGAACGTTCCCGACGACCTCAAATACGCCGAATCCCACGAGTGGATCCGGGTGGCGGATGGCATCGGCACGGTCGGCATCACCGACCATGCGCAGGCCGAATTGACCGACATCGTTTTTGTCGAACCGCCGAAGGTCGGCACGACCTTTGCCGCGCACAATGCCGTCGCCGTCGTCGAGTCCGTGAAGGCCGCGAGCGACATCTACACGCCCGTCTCCGGCGAGATCGTCGAAGTCAACGAGGCGCTGGATGCGGATCCCGCCCTGCTCAACACCGCGCCCTTCGGCGACGGCTGGATCTTCAAGATCAAGCTCTCCGATCCTGGCGAACTCGACGCCCTGAAGACGCCCGAAGACTACCGCGCGCAGATCTCGGAATGAGCGAGAGCGCGGTCTTTGCATTCGGCCGGTTCTCCCGGCGTCACATCGGCCCGCAACCCGCGGACATCCCCGTCATGCTCGAGACCGTGGCGGCGCCCACGCTCGACGCGCTCATCGAGCAGACCGTGCCGGCGGGCATTCGCTCGACGAAGCCGCTCGACCTCCCCGCCGCCCGCACCGAAGAGCAGGCGCTCGCCGATCTCGCTGCCATCGCGGGCGAGAACCAGGTTTTCCAGTCGTGCATCGGCATGGGTTACAACGCCTGCCACACGCCGGCGGTCATTCGTCGGAACATTCTCGAGAATCCCGGCTGGTATACGGCCTACACGCCGTATCAGGCCGAGATCGCGCAGGGTCGTCTCGAGGCGCTGCTGAATTTCCAGACGATGATCTGCGATCTCACGGCGATGGAGATCGCGAATGCGTCGCTGCTCGATGAAGCCACCGCCGCGGCCGAGGCGATGGTGATGGCCCACCAGGTCGGCAAGGGCGCAAAATTTTTTGTCGGTGACGACACGCATCCGCAGACGATCGCGCTGCTGCGCACTCGCGCGGAGCCTCTCGGCATCGAGACTATCACCGGGCCGATCACGGAGTTTGCCTCCGATTGCTTTGGCGCGCTCATCCAGTATCCCGCGACCGACGGCCGGATCCGGCCGCTGCGTCCGCTGGTGGAAAAAATTCACGCCGCGGGCGCGCTGGCGATCGTTTCCGCCGATCTGCTCGCGCTCACGTTGATCGAGCCTCCCGGCGAGTGCGGGGCCGATATCGTGATCGGCTCCTCCCAGCGTTTCGGCGTGCCGCTCGGCTACGGCGGCCCGCACGCCGCCTACCTGGCCACGCGCGATGCCCACAAGCGCCGCATGCCCGGCCGTCTGATCGGCGTCTCGCGCGATGCGGATGGCAATCCCGCCCTGCGCCTCACGCTCCAGACTCGCGAGCAGCACATCCGCCGCGAGAAGGCCACGAGCAACATCTGCACCGCGCAGGTGCTTCTCGCCGTGATCGCCTCGATGTATGCGGTCTATCACGGGCCCGAGGGGCTCACCGCCATCGCGCAGCGCGTTCACCGCAAGGCGCTCGCCCTCGCCGCGCTGCTCCGCCGCCTCGGCTGGACGGTGGAGGAAGGCCCGTTCTTCGACACGATCGCCGTGCGCCTCGGGTCCGTGCAGGCGTTCGAAATCCTGCGCCTCGCGGAGAGCTATCGCATCAATCTTCGCGCGCTGGACGATCACACCGTCACGATCTCGCTCGACGAGACGACGGGCTCGCTCGCGCCCTTCGGCGAAATTTTCAATCACGGCAATCCGGTGACCTTCACCGAGGAGGAGGACGACGCGATCGGCTTTGGCGAGCTGACGCGCAAGTCGGCTTTCCTCACGCACCCTGTCTTCAATCGCTACCACACCGAGACGGAACTCATGCGCTATCTGAAGCGCCTCGAGTCGAAGGATCTGTCGCTCACGACGTCGATGATTCCCCTCGGCTCGTGCACGATGAAGCTGAACGCCGCGGCGGAGATGTATCCCGTGACATGGGAAAAGATCGGCGCGCTGCATCCGTTCGCGCCCACGCAGCAGGCCGAGGGCTACCAGCGCATGTTTGCGCAGCTCGAGTCGTGGCTGGCCGAGATCACCGGCTTTGCCGCCTGCTCGCTGCAGCCGAATGCCGGCTCGCAGGGCGAATACGCGGGATTGCTCGCGATTCGCGCCTACCATTTGTCGCGCGGCGATACGCATCGCACGGTGTGCCTCATCCCGACGTCGGCGCACGGGACGAATCCCGCGAGCGCCGTGATGGCGGGCATGGGCGTCGTTCCCGTCGCCTGCGATTCGCAGGGCAATATCGACCTCGCCGACCTGCGCGCGAAGGTCGAGAAGCACGCGGAGAAGCTGGCGGCGATCATGGTCACGTATCCCTCCACGCACGGTGTGTATGAGGAGACCATCCGCGAGATTTGCGAGATCGTGCACGCCGCGGGCGGGCAGGTCTACATGGACGGCGCGAACATGAATGCCCAGGTCGGCCTTTGCCAGCCGGGCGCGGTGGGCGCCGATGTCTGCCACCTGAACCTGCACAAGACCTTCTGCATCCCGCACGGCGGCGGCGGCCCGGGCGTCGGCCCGATCGCGGTCGCGGCGCACCTCGCGCCGTTCCTGCCGGGGCATTCCGTCGTCAAGACCGGCGGCGAAAAGGCGATCGGCGAGGTCTCGCAGGCCCCGTGGGGCAGCGCGAGCATCGACGTGATCTCGTGGATGTATATCGCGATGATGGGGCCGGACGGCCTGACCGCCGCGACGAAGATCGCGATCCTGAACGCGAACTACATCGCCGCGCGGCTCGAGCCGTATTTCCCGGTGCTCTACCGCGGCACGAACGGGCGCGTGGCCCACGAATGCATCCTCGACGTGCGCGAGTGGAAGGACCGCGCCGGCGTCGAGGTGGAGGATTTCGCCAAGCGCCTGATGGATTTTGGCTTCCACGCCCCGACGATGAGCTGGCCCGTGCCGGGCACGCTGATGATCGAGCCGACCGAGAGCGAATCGAAGGCGGAGCTCGACCGTTTCTGCGACGCGATGATCACCATCCACGGCGAGCTCGCCGCCATCGAGGCCGGCACGCTCGACCGGACGAACAACCCGCTCAAGCGCGCGCCGCACACGGCGCGACAGGTGACCGCGGACGCGTGGGACCGGCCCTACTCGCGCGAGCAGGCGGCCTACCCGGCCCCGTGGCTGCGCGAGCACAAGTTCTGGCCGGCCGTCGCGCGCATCGACAACGTCTTCGGCGATCGCAATATCTTCTGCACCTGCCCGTCGATGGACGAGCTGGTTTGACTGGAGCGCCCGCGACCTCTTTTGCGGTTCCGGGTTTCGATTTGCTCGCAAGGCCGCTCTTTGCTAGCTTCCAGCGATGGACGCCGTGGAAATCATTGATGAGATCAGGCATCTGTCGCCCGGCGAACAGGCTCGCGTGGTGTTGTTCGTTCGCCAGCTCGACGCGGGGCGGCAATGGACGGGGCCGGAGCTGAGCGAGGCGGCGGCCACGATGACCGCCGAGACTGATCCGACCAAGGCCCGAGCTTCGTGGGAGCGGATTGCGGCGGGTTTCTACGGCAAAGAGCCGGATGCCTAAAGTCCGCCGCCGCAATGTGCCGCGGACGGTGCTCGATCATCTACGGGATCGGATGCTTGCCCGGGAAATCCCGGCGGAGCAACTCGGTTTGCTGGCGGAGTGGCTGGACACGGAGCCGGAAGTTCCGGAGGGAAAGTGGTTCAAACGCTTCCCCGGCATGATCGCCTGCGGCGAGGGCGAACTGGTGAAAACCTTTTTGCGCCTGGGGCAGGCGCCCGCTGGCGAGGAGTTGCGTTGATGTTTTTCGACGCACGCCCTTTTCGCGCCCGCTGATTTCATTGCCCTCGTCGGCATCATGAGTCATCTGTCTTCAACGAGCGGATTGCCACCAGTTTCATATTCCCCGCGGTAATCGAAATTCTTACCTTCGTTCTTCCATCGCACTGCACACCGGAAACCACGAAGTGATCGCTGCCGGTCTGCATCGAGAGAACTGAGATCGAGCGATGCTGTCAGTGCCTCAAGCCGCGCAACTTCACTGAATCTTTCGACGGTGGAGATATCCACGTATCGGATGATTTTTGAGCCACTTGTCATGGCTTGTGTGATTGTGCAAAGGAACCACATCGCATCGTCGGTTGTTGAGATCTGACTTCTAACCCAAGCTTTGACCTCATCGGTCCCTTCGGTCCATCGGTTCCATCGCCAAAGGACGAATGAAAGATATGGGAGCCCTTTCAAGCGACCGTCCGCTGCAGCGCGTCGAATCCTCTCTAAGGCGAGTTTCTTCAATTCGTCCGCTTGTTCCTCATCGAAGAACTCAACGCGCTGCTTTCTCATCGAGAAGAGAGCGTAGATGCTCAATCGGGGAATGGCAGGCGCGAAGGTGACCTGCGGAAGAGAGAGAAGGTGGACAACAGAATGAGCGCATCATCGTGGACCTTGGCAGCTGGCGCGAGGCGAAGGAGGAGTCGAGACCGGCGTAGGGCGCGGTTCTGATGCGACGGCTCGGCGGGAGCCTCGCCTTCCGGGTTATTTCGCAGCTGGCGGAGGGGCGACCATGAGGCGGGCGAGTTCGGGGACGTCTTTGAGGCTCTGGAAGACCGGGTCGCTGAAGAGGCGTTCCCGGTATTCGACGCCGCCGACATCGACGGACTTCACGAGGGCGTTCACGGCCTCCTGCTTCTTCTCGAGCATGAATTCGGCGCGGGCGAGACGGTAGAAGGCCTCGGCGGAATCGGGCCGGGCCTTCGCCCAGCGGTCGGCGGCGTCGCGGGCGGATGGCCAGTCGTTGCGGGCCTCGGAGACCTCGAGGACGAGGGCGAGGAAGTCGGGGTTGTCGCCGAGTTTGCCGATGGATTCCTTGAGAAGGGCGTCGACCTGATCGTTCGCGCCGACCTGCATGGTGAGCTCGAGAAGGCGGCGGAGCGGGACGAGGTCCTGCGGATGCTTGCGCCATGTCTCGAGAGTGCGGTCGATCTCGATCTGCTTCTCCTTGCGGAGGCCGGCGAGGGCGCGGTAACGGAGCATCTCGGGGTTGTTGGGATCGTAGGCGCGGGCGAGATCGAAGAGGGCGATGGGCTCGTCGAATTCGCGGCGCTCCCACAGGATGCCGGAAAGGGAAATGATGGCGTCGAGGTTGCCGATCCACAGGTCGATGGCCTGGCGGTAGGCGCCCTCGGCGGCGACATTCATGTCGCGGTGCTGGTAGAGGTAGCCGGTGGTGAGGCGGAGGCGGGAGAAGTTGCGCTGGGCGTCGTAGTCCTTCGCGAAATTGGGGTCGGCCTTGAGCTTTGCGACGTAGTCGGTCCAGAACGCGAAATCCTTTCGCACGATGTCGTCGGAGAGTCTGGCGAGGGGCTCGGGATTGAGTCGATAGACGAGGCCGTCGGGAATCGCGTAGGGGTAGCTCCAGCGCATGGGGAAGCTCTCCTCGACGAAGAAGGTGTGTTTCGCCTTGTTGTGCTCGAAGATCCACCGGGCCGTCGCGTTGTGCATGGCGCGGTTGACGGCGAGAATGTCAGCATTGGGCTGTTTCGCCTTGAGCTCGCTGACGGCCTTTTTGCTGATCTCGCGCATTTCCTCGAAGGTGGGGAGGACGAGCGGATCCTTTGGATAAGCGGTTTCGCGGCCGAGCCAGCGCTCGAAGGCGCCACGAACGGGCGGGCGTTGATCGGTGTATTGGTCGCGGATGTATTGGAGGTAGAAGCGGTCGGTGAGGCCGTTCTGGGTGAGGATATAAAGGTCGCTGCGGTCGAAGGCGGGATCGATGCGGCGGGAAGGCGGGAGGGAACTCTCGCCGAAGATCATGTAGGTGGGGACGAAGCGGCCGGCATCCGTTCCGCCAAAGATGACGCTGCCCCTGGGCATGACGGAGACCATGTCGCGCCCGTATTGCCAGCCGAAGAGGCGGCCGCGCTGGCTGCAAGAGGCGTCGTTCTCGAGGAGCGGCCAGATGGGGAGAAGGACGAGGGCCCAGGTGACGGGACGCAGGCGCGGGAGCCGCGCGGCGAAGGCCTGGAGGACCATGAAGGCCCCGATGCCGGCGAGCAGGGTGAAGATGAAATTCGTGTAGGTGTGGTAGGGCATCTGCAGCCACCAGCCGGCGCGGTCGGTGGTGGCGTGCTCGAGCACGGGCTGGAACACCATGGCGAGGCAGAAGGCGAAGACGAGGAGGTAGATCCAGACGCGGCGGGTGACCCAGGCCCTGGGAGTGCGAAGAGCGCCAATGAATACGGCGAAAAAGAAGAGAATGCCGAGTGGCGTGAAGCTGGCGAACGTGCGGGCCCAGAAGAACGAGGACCACGTTTGGAGGTCGCGAAGGAGGGATGGCGGCTTGCCGTCGATCGAGGGCGGGGTTTCGTCGAAGAGCGGCTTTTCATCGGCGACGCCCAGGATCTTGCTGAAGACGCGCAGGCTGAGGTCGGAGAGGCTGCCGGAGTATTGCGAGCGGTTGAAGGAGTAGAAGAAACCCTCGGGAGTGCGGGTGTAGCTCCAGTTCATCGGGGGATTCGTTCCCGAGGCGATCGGCATGTAAAGGTAGGGCAGCAGGCCGAGGGCGATGAGCGCGGGAAGGAAGGCGATGAGCTTCCAGTGCAGGCGGCCGCGCTTGAGGATGAGCGCGATGACGAGGATCGTGACGACGAGCCAGGCGAGGCGGATGGCGGCTTTGATGACGAGGGGATTGTCCGCGAGGAGGGCGAAGGAGAGGTAGGCGATGAGGGCGGTGACGGTCCCCGCGAGGAGGAGATCCCAGAACAGGTCGCGGCGGACGAGCAGGACGATGATGACCGGCAGCACGGCGAGCGCGAGGGTGAGCTGGTGATTGCTGAAGGCGAGGCTGAGGAGGAAGACGCTGGCGTAGAGGGGCCCCATGCGGTCGGGGCGGCGCAGCCAGACGTAGAGGCTGGTGAGGTAGAGGCCGACGAGGAGCGCGTGCAGGGTGTAGACCTCGACGATGACGGCCTGAGACCACATCGACTGGCTGAAGGCAAAGACGAGGCTGAAGGTGATGGCCGCGATGCTGGCGAGGGATTTCTCCGCGACGGCGGGAGCGAGCCAGAGCGCGGTGCTGCGGATGAGCATGGCGGCGAGGCCGACGCAGAGGGCGCCGCAGATGCCGCTGAAGAGCGCAACCTGCCACGCGACATTGCCGAGGGGAATGAGCTGGAACAGCCACGCGAGCAGGGTCCACAGCGGATAGCCGGTGGGATGGGGCACTCCGAAGTGCTGGGCGGCGACGAGGAACTCGCCGGAGTCGAGCAGGGTGACGCTGGGCGCGGTGGTCCAGGCGTAAACGACAAAGGCGACGAGGGCGGCAATGGCGCCACAGATCCAGTCGCCGCGTTGGAAGATGCGCGAGTTCATTGCGGAGTCGCGGCGCGGCGGGAAGGGTGGAGGCAGGCGAGCTGGAGCACTCGGGTGGCGGCTTCCAGGGCGATGCCGAGAGTCATCTTGGTCTGGCCGACGCGGCGTTCGGTGAAAACGATGGGGACTTCCACGAGGCGGAAGCCGGCCGTCCAGAGCAGCCAGTGGAGCTCGATCTGGAAGCCGTAGCCGTCGGCGCGGAGCTGCGAACCATCGATCTCGCGCAGCGCGGAGGTGCGCAGGGCCTTGAAGCCGCTGGTGGCGTCGGTAAGCGGGAGGCCGGTGAGAACGCGAACGTAGCGGGAGGCGCCGGCGCTGAGCAGGAGGCGGTGTTCGGGCCAGTTGATGACGCGGACGCCGTCGAGGTAGCGGCTGCCGATGGCGGCGTCGGCGCCGGCGTCGAGAGCGGCGAGCAGGCGCGGGATGTCCGCGGGATCGTGGGAGAGATCGGCGTCGATCTCGAGGACGGCATCGTGGCCGTGGGTGATGGCCCATTCGAAGCCCGTGCGGTAGGCGGACCCGAGGCCGAGTTTGCCAGCGCGCTCGAGGAGGTGAACGCGGCCGCCGAAGGCGGGATGCTCCTTCACACGGGCGGAGGTGCCATCAGGCGAGGCGTCGTCGACGATGAGGGCCTCGATGTCCGGCGAGGCGGCGAGAATGCGATCGAGCAACGTGGAGATGTTCTCGGCCTCGTTGTAGGTCGGGATGATCGCGAGTGGCCGGATGACGGCGGGGCGGGGGGCGTTCGGATCGACCCGTAGCGGCGCGGCGGGGCAGGGGGGCCAGAGTTTGCGGCGGACGGAAGCGGGTAGCAGCGGGACCGCGATGAGGAAGCCGAGCGCGGCGAGCCAACTGATCGAGGCGGTGGCGAGGCAGCCGGAATACCAGGCGGGCGGGCGGAGCTGGAACTCCACGCGGTGCGCGGCGGCGGATACGGACGTGGCGGGAAAGGCGCCAGCTGCGCGGTAGACGGGCTTCGGGACGCCGTCGACGAGGGCCTTCCAGTCGGGATGCCAGGATTCGTCGAGGACGATCCAGCCGGCGCGACCGGGGGCGGAAAATGTGACCGTCGCGGGCGTGCGGGGGCCGGCGAGCTGGAGGCGGATGAAGTCCGGTCCGGGGGCGGCAGCTGCTTCCGCGGGGGATTTCATGCCCGGCAGGGAGTCGAGCGGAAGGTCGTCGAGGCTGGCGACGGCGAGATGGTGCGCCTGCGCGAGGCTGAGGGCCTGGACGTATTGGCCGTTGTTCGCGTCGGCGGGCACGGCGGATTCCGCGAAGAAGCCGGGGTGGAGCGAGCCGGGATTCGAGAGGACGAAGAAGGCGTCGTTTTCGAAACGCAGGGGGAGCATGGCGCGGAACCAGCGCTGGAAGTTTCCGGAGACATCGGGATCCCGCCGCTCGATGAACACGTCGGAGATGCCGGCAAGCCGGAGGTAGGAGATCATGTCCGTGGCGGAACTCTGCGCGGCGGATTGCAGGCGCGCGGTGTGCTTCGGCATGAGGTAGCGGTTGAGCGCTTCGCTCGAGAGCGGGCGGCCGGTGGTGTTTGGGAGATCGAGGTAGAAGTAGCGACCGGAAATGGCGAAGATGCGGTCCGACGGGCCGTGAAGCTTCTCGGTGACCTCCCGGTATTTTGCGAAGAGGCCGGCGCTGAGCCCGGGTTTGGAGAAGCTGGCGAAATACGGAGAGATGTCCGCCACGGCGGCGGCGAAGGCGATGGCCGCTAGGATTGGGCGGAGCCGGGGATTGGGCACGGCGCGCAGCACGAAGACGAGGGCCAGCGCGGATGCGACGGCCCAGGCGAAGGTGCCGTTGAGAATCCAGAAGGAATCCGGCGCGCGCAGGTCGGCGTAGAGCGGGAATCGCTCCAGCAGACGGAATGCGGGCACGAACAGATAGATCGCGAAGACGACGCAGAAAATCGGGACGCGCCACCGCGTGATCGAGAGGCACCAGAAGAGCAGCACGCCCTGCGCGGCGAGGGCGAGCCAGTGCAGCGGGATGCCGAGGTCGGCAAATTCCTGCGCGCGGCTGAGGAATTCGAAATGGCCGGCGATGACGCTGCGCGGGCCGAAGGAGATCCAGAACATCGCGAGGGCGATGAGCAGGAAGAAGCGGATCGCGGCGACCTCGCGGCTGCGGCGCAGGGGCGACCAGGTGAGGAAGATGGTAATGGCGACGGCGAGAAACCCGACGAGGCCGAGGTAGTAGCCGCCGCGGTCCATCCGGTCGGAGCGGGCGAGCGGCGCGAAAAGTTCTCCCGCGCGATCGAACCACGATGTCGCGGTGCGCACGGAATAGATGCCCTGCCAGGCGCGGAGCGGGTCCAGCTCGAAGACGGTCATGAAGGCGCGCTCGCGCAGCAGCGGCAGGAGGGGAAGCACGCCGAGCAGGATGACGGTCGGGACGGCCCAGAGCGCGCCGCGCAGGAGGTGCGTGCGGCATTCGGGGCGGGTGAGGAATTGCCAGGCGGCGAAAAGGGCGAGCGGAATGGCCAGCGTGGCGCCCATTTTACTCCACGCGAGGAGCGCGGCGGAGAAGGCGACACCGAGCAGGACGCCATCCCAGGGCGTGCCGCGGTCGGCCACGCGCAGCAGGGCGAGGAAGCAGAGCGGAACGAGCGGGATGACGACGACAATCGTCATGTGCTCCTGCCAGCCGATGCGCTGGAGGAGCTGCGGGGCGAGGAGATATGCGCTGCCGACGGCGAAGCCGGTCCATCCATCGCGGGCGAGCCGGCGGCCGAACGCAAACGCAGCGAGACCGCCGAGCCCGAACAGGACAAGGGCGGTGATCTTCATCCCGATCACGGGGTTGCTCGCGAGCAGGAGGCCGGGCGCATAAACCGGCACGGAGAGGGCGAAGCTGAGGAGGGTCGCGCTCGGCGAGCCAGTGAGATAGTCGGGAAACCACGCGAAGTCGCCGGTGCGCAGCAGACGGAGAATCGCCTCGATCTTCGCGGCATGGCCGAGGAGCTCGCCGGAGGATCCGGTCTGCGGCAGCCAGCTCCCCGCGAGCACGGCGAGGCAGGCCGCGAGCACGCAGAGGAAGACCGGGAGGGGACGGCGCATGGCTCGCGAGGGGAAACGGGACGGCGGCGACTACAGGGAGTTCCGGCGGAGGAGTTTTTCGACCACGGAGGCGGTTGCCTCGCGGTCGGCGGGCTCCATGCGGTCGATGAAAAGGATCCCGTGGAGGTGGTCATGCTCGTGCTGGACGGCGCGGGCGAGCAGGCCGGTGGCGGTGAATTCGAGGGGCTGGTCGTCGAGCGTGCGCGCGGTCACCTGGACGACGGCGGGCCTCGGGATGCTGCCCTGCATGCCCGGGAAGCTGAGGCAGCCTTCCTTCATCGACTCCACGTTTCCGGAAAGGGTGAGGTCGGGATTGATGAGGGTGAGGGGCATGTAGTCCTCGAGCGGGACGGCGGCGCCGTCGATGAGCATTTCGCCGGGCTCCTCGGCATCGAGCACGTCGATCACGCAGAGTTGCAGCGGCAGGCCGACCTGCTGGGCGGCGAGGCCGACCCCGTTGGCGTCGACCATGGTGTCGATCATGTCTTCGGAGAGTTTCCGGATGCGGGCGTCGATTTTTTCGATGCGGCGGCCTTTGGCGCGAAGCGCAGGGTGGCCGTATTCAACGATGGGCAGGACCATGGAGATGCGGAGTGGAGATCAGGGTGCGGGCGCGGCGGGGGCCGCGGCCTCGGGCTGGGTGAAGGCGGGGATGTTTTTCACGCCAGCGGTTTTGAGGGCGTCGAGGACTTTGACGACGACGCCGAACGGGGCCTTCGTGTCGGCCTGCATGGCGATGGGGCGCTGCGGAGCCTGGGCGCGGGCGGCCTGGAGGGCGGCGGTGAGGCCGTCGACGGTCACAGGCTTGTCATCGAGGGTGATCTGGTCGGCGCTCTTCACGGCGAGGATGAGCGGCTCGCTCTCCGCCCTGGCTGCGGCGGTGGCGGTCTTGGAATCGGGCAGGTTGATCTCGAGCTGCGGTTGGTTCTTTTTGAAGGTCGAGGTGGCGATGAAAAAGATGAGGAGGATCACCACGATGTCGAGGAGCGACACGATGTTGATGACCGGCGTGCGCCGCTTCCGCGTGTAGAATCTCATTCTCGCTCGATCGAGGGTTGCTGGTCCGGATTCGGATAGCACTTGCCGAGGAGCTCCGCGGCGACCGCTTCCATCTCGACGGACATCACCTCGATCTTGCGCATGAAGTAATTGTGCGCGACGAGGCTGGGCACGGCGACGGAAAGGCCGACGATGGTGGTATTGAGCGCCTCCGCGATGCCGTGGGCGATGACCATCGGGTCACCTTCTCCGATGTTCGAAAACATGCTCACGAGGCCGGAAAGGGTGCCGAGCAGGCCAATGAGCGGCCCAATGCCGGTGGCGATCTCGAGCACGACCAGGCCGCTTTCCATGCGGGCGGTCTCGTGGCGGGCCTGCGTCTGCACGGCGTCCGCGTTGTCGGCGCGCGGCCAGGTGAGGTGCCGGATGAGGGCACCGAGGATGTGGCCGAGCGGCGAGGGATTGTCGCGAAGGAGTTCTGCCAGAGGGGTGAGTTCGTCGCCGGGTTCGAGGCGTCGCACTTCCTGGCCGATGGCAGCGGGCATGACGGCCGCTTCGCGCAGGGCGAACCCGCGAAGGAGCATCACGGTAACGGCGCAGACCGACAGCCCCAGCAGCGGGATCATGAAGATGCCGCCCTGGAGAAAAAATTTGGCGATGGACTCGAAGGCCGATGCGAAAAGTGGGTCCATGGGTAAGGGGAGGAAAATAGCGGGCGGCAGGCAGGGTGCAAGAGCGCGCTTGCCGGGGAGCGGGGGGAATGGCGCTTGGGCCTTGACCGGGGCGGAGGGCGCGGCGAATTCTCGCGCATGAGTCTGTCCCTGCCGCGCCGGATGCGGCGCAATCGTTCGTCTGCTGCCATTCGCGCCCTCGCGCGCGAAACGACCGTCGGAGTGGACGATCTTATCCAACCTCTCTTCGTGCATGCCGGAGAGCCGGAGCCCGTGGCTTCGATGCCGGGGGTGATTCGCCACTCCGAGGCCTCGCTCGTCGAGGAATGCCGCCGCTGCGCTGCTGCCGGACTGCGGGCCGTCGCCATTTTTCCGAAGATCGACGCGGCATTGAAGGACGATGCCGGTTCCATCGCCACCGCGGACGAGAATCTGCTGTTCGCGGCCGTTGCGGCGGTGAAGCGCGCCTGTCCGGACCTGCTTGTGATTACCGACGTCGCGCTGGATCCCTACACGAGCCACGGCCACGACGGCGTGCTCGAAGCCGACGGCCTCGCCGTGGCGAACGACGAAACCGTGGAGGCGCTGTGCCGTCTCGCCGTGCGCGAAGCGGAGGCCGGCGCCGATATCGTGGCGCCCTCGGACATGATGGACGGTCGTGTCGGCGCGATCCGCGAGGCGCTGGACGCCGCGGGGCACGAGAAGACACTTATCCTCAGCTACGCCGTGAAATATGCGTCCGCCTATTACGGGCCGTTTCGCGACGCCGTCGGGAGTAGGAAGGGGGCGGTTCCGCTCGACAAGAAGGGCTACCAGATGGACCCCGCGAACGTCCGCGAGGCCGCGCTCGAGATCGCGCTCGACGAGGACGAAGGCGCCGACATCGTGATGGTGAAGCCCGCGGGAGCGTATCTCGACGTCATTCGCGCCGTGCGCGAGACGACCGCGCTGCCGCTCGCGGCATATCAGGTCTCCGGCGAATATTCACAGATCCACGCCGCCGCGCAGCTCGGCTGGCTGGATTACCGAAGCACCCGCGACGAGTCGCTGCTGGCGATCAAGCGCGCCGGCGCCGACATGATCCTCACCTACTTCGCGCGCGAGGTGGCGGAGGAGTTCAAGGCTCGGTGAAGGTCTTCCGCGCGCGGTAGAGATCGAGTCGCTTCTGCGCGTCTGTGATTTGCGCTTTCGGAAACCTTTTCAGGCATTGTTCCTGCCACCAGACAGCTTTGTCCCATTCGCCGTGCTCGGCCAGGGCAGCGGCGAGAGTGTCGATGCAGGCGGGCATCTGCCACTTGGTCAGTTTGCAGGCTCGTTCGGCGTAGCGCAGGGCCATCGGACCGTCGCGGAAGATGGGGTCGGGACACGTCGCGAGTAACCAGGCGAAGGAATTGGCGGTGACGGCGTCATTCGGAAAGAGCTTTAGCGAGCGTTGGTAATCGCGGTAGGCCTTGCGGTAGTCGCGCTTTTGCTGCCAGGCGTAGGCGCGGTTGCCGTAGGCGGCGGCGTAGCGTGGGGCCCGCCGGATGGCCTCATCGAGGTCGGCGATGGCGCGGTCGGTCTCGCCTTTCGCGCCATAGGCGTAGGCTCGCTTGAAAAAGAGGTCGGCTCGCGGGGAAAGGCGGATGGCCTGGTCGAGCTGACTGATGGCGAGGTCGTAGTCTTTTTTCTCGAGACAGGCCGATGCCAGGCCGCGGAGCGCCGAAAGGTGGGCCGGCCTGATCCTGAGCGCGCTCTGGTAGTCGGCGATGGCGAGGTCGTAGTCGCCGGCCCGGCTCATGAGATCGCCGCGCAGGGTGTAGGCCCGGAAGGCGCCCGGGTCGTGGGAAATGACGCTGTCGAGATCGAGTCGAGCCGCATCGGAATCGCCGCTGTCGGCCAGGGCGTCCGCGCGGAGATAGCGGATCCGCTCGGGCTCTGCCGTGAGGCCGAGGAGGGAGGTGAAATCGGCGACTGCGGCGGCGGGGTCTTCCGTGGATTGATAAAGGAGGCCGCGTTGCTCGAGCGCCTTCTGGTTCCTGGGATCGATGGCGAGGGCCTCCGTGTAGGCATCGATCGCCGCATAGTCGTCACCGGCTTTCTCGGCGGCGTCCGCGCGCATCATGCAAGCGAGGGTCGTGGAGCGGGAGAAATCGATGCCGGAGGGGCCGGTGGGGTGCAGGAGCAGGAGCGCGGCGATGATGGCGACGGCGTTGTTGATGATGTGCAACGCGAGGGGAAGCAGCGTGGAGTGGGAAAAATGACGGGCGAGGGCGAGGACGAGCCCCATGGCGAAGAGCACGAGCAGCGTGGGCCCTTTGTATTGGGTGTGGAGCGCGAGCCAGATGAAATTGGGGACGAGGATGGCGGCGAGCGTGGTCCATCGGGAGCGGGCCATCCCGCCGTAAAAGAACCCGCGGAAGAGGAGCTCCTCGACCAGCGGGGCCCCGATGACGATGGCGAAAACGACCCAGAACAGATGAGTCCCCGTCAGCAATAACCCGAGGGTGAAATCGCGGTCGCTGGTTTCCCCGATCGAGCGCAGGAAGATCTCCCCTCCGATGAGCACGGCGGCCAGCACGGCGAGCCACAGAAAAAACTGTTTCGCGCTGAATCCCCGAAGGGCGAGAAATGTCCGCATCGGGCCGCCGCGCTGGAGACGCACCATCACGAAAAGCGCGGCGCCGACGATGGGGATCGCGAGCAGCGTGCTGAGGGCGAGCAGGAGCGGGTCGGTGGCCAGCCGGGAGAGCTCCGCCCGGGGCATCGCCCGGTGGTATTCCATGTAGTATTGGAATCCGCGAAACGCGCCCAACAGGAAGCCCGCGATCAATTGCGCGGCGAGCAGGGAAAGCACTCCCAGGAGGCCGAGGCCTAGAGCGCACCAGAATCCCCGGGGAGGCGGAGCCGCGCGAGGAGGCAATGGGGGCGGCGAGGCCTCCGGCGGCGGGGATGAGAATGTCGGAAGCGGTGGAGGGACGTCGGGCGGAATCATCAGGCTTTGTTTCCCTGGTGCATCCCGCCCCGCCGCCGAGTGCCTACGTGTATTTCAACACTTCCTCGATGGTCGTCTCGCCGTTGTAGATCGAGCGGAGGCCGTCCTCGCGGAGGGTCGTCATGCCGAGCTCGATCGCCTTCTGGCGGAGCACCACGCCCGGAGCGCGCTGGTTGACCAGTTCGCGAATCGGGTCCGACATCTTGAGGAGCTCGTAGATGCCTTTGCGGCCCTTGTAACCGGTGTGGTTGCAGGCTTCGCAGCCCTTGCCGTAGTAGAAGTTTTTGTCGCCGATGTCGTAGGGCGAGAGGCCGAGGCTCGCGAGCACGGCCTCGGTGGGCTCGTAGGATTCGCGGCAGCGGGTGCAGATGCGGCGAATGAGACGCTGGGCGAGCACGCATTCGAGCGACGCGGAGATGAGGAACGGCTCGACGCCCATGTCGACCAGGCGCGTGACGGCGCCGGTGGCGTCGTTCGTATGCAGCGTGGTGAACACAAGGTGACCCGTGAGCGCGGCCTGGATGGCGATCTGGGCGGTCTCCTGATCGCGGGTCTCGCCGACGAGAATCTTGTCGGGGTCCTGGCGCAGGAAGGCGCGGAGGACGCGGGCGAAGTTCAGCCCGATGCTTTCGTGAATGGGGACCTGAATGATGCCCTCGACCTCGTATTCGACGGGGTCCTCGGCGGTGAGGATCTTTGTGTCGATGGTGTTGATGAGGCGCAGGCAGGCGTAGAGCGTGGTCGTCTTGCCGGAGCCGGTGGGACCGGTGACGATGAAGATGCCGTTCGGCTTCTCGATGGTCTCGAGGATGTGCTCGTGGATGTATTTCGGCATCCCGAGAGTGTGGAGGTCGAGGTTCACCGAGGAGCGGTCGAGAATACGCAGCACGACGCTCTCGCCGAATTGCGTGGGCAGCGTGGAGACGCGGAGGTCGACCTGCTTGCCGGCGATGACGCGCTGGATGCGGCCGTCCTGCGGGAGGCGGCGCTCGGCGATGTTGAGATTCGAGAGAACCTTCACGCGGGAGATGACCGGAAGCGCGAGGTGGCGCGGCGGCGGATCCATCTCGTAGAGGGCGCCGTCGACGCGATAGCGGACCTTGAACTCGAGCTCGAAGGGCTCGAAATGAATGTCGCTCGCGCGGGCCTGCACGGCCTTGTCGATGATGAGGTCGACGTAGCGGATGATGGGTGTCTGGTTCGCCTCGGCGGCGGCCTCGGCGGCGTTGAAGGCATCTTCGTCGCCTTCGGTGACTTCGAACTTCGTCTCGCCGAGCTGGGCGAGGACGTCGTCCATGCTGGTGTCCTCGTTGCCATAGCTCGACTCGAGGAGGGAGCGGACCCGGGCGGAGTTCTGGCCGACGCAGGGTTGAATTTCGCGGCCGAGAGCAAAGCGCAGGTCTTCCACCGACTGGCTGACGAGCGGATCGACGAGCGCGACGTAGATCGTGTTTTCGTTCGCGCCGATCGGCAGCGCGCCGTGCAGGCGGGCGAGGCCGCCCGGAATGAGGGCGAGGACTTCCGGCGGCGGCGTGAACTCGGAGAGGTCGTAGCGTTCGGCGCCGATGGAGTCGGCGATGGCCTGGTAGAAGGATTCCTCGGGGACGTAGCCAAGGTTGATGGCGACTTCCTCGACGGGCTTGCCCGTCTCGGAGCATTCCCGGCCGATGTCTTCGGCCTCGGAGGTGCCGATGAGGCCGGAGTCTTTGAGAATATCGAGAACTTGATCGGTGTTCATGGTGCGAAGGGGGAGGCGACCTCGGGTCGGTTCAGTGCGAGTCGGCCATGGTGGTGGTGATCACTTCCTCGGCAGTGGTGAGACCGGCGAGGACCTTGCGAACGCCGTCCTCGCGGAGGGTGCGCATGCCAAGTTCCCGGGCGCGCTGGCGGAGCGCGATGGTCGAGGCGTTGTTGTTGATCATGTGACGCACTTCGTCGTCGATCTCGAAGATTTCGAAGATGCCCATGCGGCCCTTGAAGCCGCGCCCACGGCAGGCGTCGCAACCGACGTTCTTCATCGGAGTGGCATTTGCGAGCTGGGAGGCCTCGAGGCCGAGGGTCTTGAGTTCGTATTCGGAGAGTTCGGCCGGAGCCTTGCATTTCGGGCAGAGGCGACGCACGAGACGCTGGGCCATGGCGGCCCGCAGCGCACTGGAAACGAGAAACGACTGCACGCCGATATCGACGAGACGCGGAATGGCGCTCGGCGCGTCGTTCGTGTGCAGCGTGGAGAGCACGAGGTGACCCGTGAGCGCGGCATTCACGGCGATGCTCGCAGTCTCGGGGTCACGAATCTCACCGATCATGATGATGTTCGGCGCCTGGCGCAGCATGGAGCGAAGCGCGGCGGGAAACGTCATGCCGATGCTGGCGTTCACCTGCACCTGGTTGATGCCGGACATCTGGTATTCCACGGGATCCTCGACCGTGATGAGCTTGCGGTCGGGGCGGTTGATGACGTTGAGGCAGCCGTAGAGCGTGGTCGTCTTGCCCGAGCCCGTCGGGCCGGTGACGAGCACGATGCCGTCGGGAAGATTGATGAGGCTCTCGAATTTCTTCTGGTCGTCGCTGAGGAAGCCGAGTTCCGGCAGGCCGAGCACGAGCGAGGACTTGTCGAGAATACGCATGACGACGCTTTCGCCGTGCACGGTGGGAATCGTGGAAACGCGCAGATCGATGGCCTGCTTGCCGATCTTCACCTGAATGCGGCCGTCCTGCGGAAGGCGCTTTTCGGCGATGCTCATCGTGCCTGTCATGATCTTCAGGCGGCTGAGGATGGCAGCCTGGAGCTTCTTCGGCGGGCTTTGCATCTCGTGCAGAACGCCGTCCATGCGGAAGCGGACGCGGAAGCTGCGCTCGAGCGGTTCCAGGTGAATATCGCTCGCCTTGGCCTTGAAGGCCTCGAGGAGCAGCGTCGTCACCATCTTGATGATCGGCGCATCGCCCTCGCCCTGGTCTTCATCGACGCTGTAGGCATCGCCGCCACCGCCTTCGCCCTCGGCGGCCCCGTAGTATTGCGTGAGCGCCTGCTCGAGCTGGTCGGGAGTCGTGCAGACGAACTCCACCTGACGCTTGAGAAGGAAGCCGAGGCTGTCGAACGTCTCGAATGCCATGGGATCGGCGATCGCGATCGTCACCGCATCGTCACGTTCCGCGATGGGAATCGCCTGGTAGCGGCGCGCATCGATGGGCGTGAGAATGCCGGTAATGTTGGGCGGCACCGTGATCTGCGCGAGACTGACGAACTCCATGCCGCTGTTCGCGGCAAGGGTGCGCGAGACATCCTCGTGCGTGACGAGACCCGCCTTCACGAGCTCTTCGGTGATGTTGCCGCCGGCGGCTTGGTCGCGGGCCTCCTGGATCTGGGGGCGTGTGACGAGCCCGGCTTCGAGGAGGATATCTACTACGTAATCGTCGTTCAGGGGCACGGGGAGGTTTCCTTTTTCAGTGTTGTCTAGGGGGGGCATCGAGTGATGTCAAATCCCCCGGACCTCTTGCCGCCGGATTGTTGCATTTTTTACAAGGTCCGCCGAGGGAAGGCGGCGAACGCCATCGACACCCCGCGAAAGCCTCCCCGACGGGGTGTGAGCGAGGAGCCGAGATCGAGCTTGGCGCGGAAGGATGCAAATGCTGGTATTTTTCCGCGAACGAGTCCGTTCCCCTCTTCACTCCTGAATGAAAAAATACCGCACTTACTTGATTTTTGGCGCCCCCGGCAGCGGCAAGGGCACGCAGGGCAAAACGCTGGGCACCATCCCGGGCTACTTTCATTGCGCCTGCGGGGATGTTTTTCGGTCCATCGATACGCGCACCCCGCTCGGGCAGAAATTTCTGGAATACTCCAGCCGGGGCGAGCTCGTTCCCGACGAGGTCACCGTGGAACTCTGGCGCGTTCGCATCGAGGCGGAGGTCGAGGCCCACACCTACAAGCCCGACATCGATATTCTCGTGCTCGACGGCATTCCGCGCAACGTCGCGCAGGCCGAGATCATGAGCGATCTCATTGATGTGCGTCGGATTTTTCATCTCTCCTGCCCCGACCGCTCCAAGCTCGTCAGCCGCCTGCAGAAGCGCGCGATCAGGGACAACCGCCTCGACGACGCGAACGAATCCGTCATTCGTCGCCGCCTGCAGACCTACGAGAACGAGTCGAAGCCGCTCTTGAATTATTATGGCCCGGAGCTGACTTACGACATCGACGCCACCGAGCCCCCGGTCGTCGTTTTCTCGAAGATTATTGCCGCGGCCGCGCAGGATGCGGAACGGGATCTTGCGGCCAGCATGGCCGCCGTCTAGGCCGAGCGGTTCCGCATGCGCGTTGTTTACATGGGCACCGGCGACATTGGGTTGCCGGCGCTGCGTTCCCTGCTTGCGCGCCCCGGCTGTGAGGTGGTGGCCGTGGTCACCCAGCCCGACCGGCCCGCCGGTCGCGGAAAACGCCTGCGCGCTCCGGAGACCAGGATCGTCGCGGAGGCGGCGGGAGTTTCCGTGCTCCAGCCCGAAAAAATGCGAGCCCCGGCGGCGGTCGCGGAGCTGGCTGCCTTTGCCCCGGATGTCATCGTGGTGATGGCCTACGGACAGATCCTTCCGCGCAGCGTCCTCGATCTTCCGCGTCTTGCCTGCCTCAATCTCCATGCATCGATCCTGCCGCGCCATCGCGGTGCCGCGCCCATCCAGGCGTCGATTCTCGCCGGCGACGCCGAGACGGGCGTCACCGTCATGCACATGGCCGAGGGCCTCGATACCGGCGACATGCTCCTGACCCGATCGTTTCCGATTGCTCCCGACGAAACCGGCGGCTCGCTTCACGACCGGCTTGCCGATCTCGCCCCCGAGGCGCTCGCGGCAGCGCTCGATCTGCTCGAGGCCGGTTCCGCTCCGCGATTTCCGCAGGACGATGCCCTCGCCACCTATGCCGGCCGGCTCACGCGCGACGATGGCCGCATCGACTGGACGCGGCCCGCCGTGGAGATCGAGCGGCTCGTTCGGGCCATGAATCCGTGGCCGGCTGCATCCACCGAGCTTCCCTTGGCGGATGGCACGCGGGCGAAAGTGAAGGTCTTTGCGGCGACCGTGTTGCCCGAGGTCGCTGGCGACCCCGGCGTGGTTCTCTCGACTGGCACGGCCGGCGTCGATGTGGCGACGGCGGGCGGCGGCCTGCGCCTGCTCGAGATTCAGGGCGAGGGCGGGCGGCGCATGGCGGCGGTGGACTGGCTGCGCGGGCACGCGGTTGTCCCTGGTGGCCGGGCCGGCTGAGCGCGGCGGGTTTTTCCTTCCCAAGGCCGGTGGCTTGCGATTTCATCCGCGAGCACAAGATGACCGAGCCCGCGACCCCGAAGTATAAGCGCATCGTCCTTAAAATCAGCGGTGAAGCCCTGCGCGAGCCGGGCAGTCGAGATAATATTTCGCCGCAGATCGTCAACTCGATCGCGAGCCAGATCGCGGAGATCCGCAGTCTCGGCGTCGAGGTTGCCGTCGTCGTCGGCGGGGGCAACATCTGGCGCGGCCTCGCGGCGAGCCACCGCGGGATGAACCGCACCACGGCCGACTACATGGGCATGCTCGCGACGGTCATCAACGGCATGGCGCTCATGAGCGGCCTCGAGGACATTGGCGTCTCCGTGCGCGTGCAGACCGCGATCGAGATGAACAACGTCGCGGAGCCCTTCATCCTCCGCCGAGCCACCCGCCACCTCGAGCTCGGCCACGTCGTGATCTTCGTCGCCGGCACGGGCAATCCCTTTTTCTCGACCGATACCACGGCGGCGCTGCGCGCGAACGAAATCGGTGCGCAGGTCATTCTCAAGGCCACGAAGGTCGACGGCATCTACGATTGCGATCCGATGAAGAATCCGGACGCGAAGAAATTCAGGTCGATCAGCTACGTCGATGCGCTCAGTCGCCGGCTCGAGGTGATGGATTCCACGGCATTCAGCCTTTGCATGGACAACCGCATGCCGATTATCGTTTTTGACATGTCCGACTCGACCAATATTCGCCGCGCCGTGCTCGGCGAACCTGTCGGCTCGCTTGTCTCGGACACCACGGAAGTTGCTTAAGATGGATTTGGACGAAATCATGCTGGAGGCCGAGGAGGCCATGGAAAAAGCCGTCGAGTTCATGACGCACGAATTCGCGTCGATCCGGACAGGCAAGGCCTCGCCGGCGCTCGTCGAGAACATGGACGTCGAGGCCTACGGGTCGAACATGAAGCTCAAGCAGCTCGCGCTCATCACGACGCCCGAGGCGCGCCTGATCGTGATTCAGCCGTTCGATGCCTCCACGACGCGCGACATCGAGCGCGCGATCAACGAGTCCCGCCTCGGCATCTCGCCCGCCGTCGATGGCAAGATGATCCGCATTCCGATTCCGGAGCTTTCCGAGGAACGCCGCCGCGATCTCGTGAAGACGATCAAGGGCATTGCCGAGGATACGAAGGTGCGCGTGCGCGCCTGCCGTCGCGACGCCCTCGATGGCGCGAAGAAACTCGAAAAGGAAGGCGACATTACCGAGGACGACCTCGAGTCCGCCGAAAAGGAAATCCAGAAGATCACCGACAAGCAGATCGCCTCGGTGGAACAGCATTTCTCGGCCAAGGAAGCCGAGATCATGAAGGTCTGATGCGCATGAACCGTCTATTCACCGGCCTGCTCGCGGGGCTTCTCCTAGCCGCAGGATTGACGGCCGAAGCCCGTGTCGTGCGGCCCGCTCCGGAATTTGCGTGGACGGATTATGCCGGCAAGGCGCGCGACCTGAAGAGCCTGCGCGGCCAGGCCGTGTTCATCCTCATCGCACCGTCCCCGCGGGACTGGACGTTCCGTTCGCAGGTGGGTCAGTTGCAGAAGGCCTACCAGCGCTTCGCGGCGAACAAGCTCGTGGCTTTCACGGCCTTCACGAATGAGGGCGGTGTGACGCGTTCGAACATTCCGTTCGTTCAGGTCAGCGATGCTCCGCGGGTGGCGTTTCTCTACGAGGTCACGAAAGGATTCACCATCGCGGTGATCGGGCCCGACGGCAATCTCGACTATCTCTCGACGAAGGTCGTTCCCGCCCAGCGCCTGCTGGACATCATGAACGCGAGCTTCGCCGTGCAGGAGAAGCTGCGACGGGATTAGTTCGTTGGGACGGCGGAATTCATCCGCTGGTTCACCTTTGCGATCACGGCTTCGGCGACTTCGTCGACCGTGATCGCCTCCATGCAGCGGAAGTCGAGAGGGCATTCCCGCTGAAAGCACGGGCTGCATTCGACCTGGTGCCGGATGATCGTGTGATCGGGACCGAGCGGGCGCGTGAGCAGCGGCTCCGTCGAGCCAAACAGCGCGACCACCGGCGTGCCGAGCGAGGCGGCAAGGTGCATCGTGCCGGTGTCGTTCGTCACGAGCGTGTGCATGTCGCGCAGCTCCTCGATGAGCTGGCCGAGGGATGTGCGTCCGGTGAGGTTCTCCACCTTGCCGTCGAGTCCTTCGAGTAATTCGTTCGCCAGCGGCACGTCCCTGCCGACGCCGACGACCACCCACGTGCAGTCGATCTGCGCGGAGACCTGCTGCATCATCCGGCGGAAACGCTGCGGATACCAGCGCTTCGCGCCCCCGTATTCCGCGCCGGGGCACACGCCGATGCGGATGGGCCCGGTCGGGCAGGGGGCCGTGGGGAACGAGAGGGGGATCGACGGAGCGCCCATTTTCTCGGCCATGCGCAGATAGCGGGCGGCATGATGGCGCGGGCGGATCTCCTTCTTCGGCTCGGGGATGATCTGGTTGAGCATCCACTCGCGATTGTGGCCGAGATAGCCGACGCGGCGGCGAATGCCTCCGATCCAGACTTCGAGCGCACTGCGGGCGGAATTCGGAAACAGCACCGCGACGTCGAAGCGACCGCGCAGGCGCCAGCCGACCTTGAAAACACCGGCGTCCTCGGGCACGCCGATCACTTCGTCGACCTCGGGCATCGAGCGCCAGTAGTCCGCGAGTTTGTCGCGCGTGAGCACGGTCACGCGGGCATCGGGGCGGCCTTCCTTGATCGCGCGAACGGCGAGGGAACTCATCACGGCGTCGCCGAGCCAGTTACTCGAGCGGATAAGAATGCGGAAGGGGCGGAGGGTCATGGGGTCGGTGCCTGCGGGTAAATAGAGGCCGCGCTTCGTCTGCGCGAGCAGGAAGTCCGGATGGGGAACCTTCCAGCGGTTATGAACCCAGAACCAGTCGGCGGGCGAGCGGCGGATCTGGGTTTCGAGCGTGCGATTGAGCGTGGCGGTAAGGGCATCGGCGTCGGAATCATTGTAATCGACTTCTGCGTCGACCACAAAACGCCAGCGGGCGAATCCGTCCGTATAGATCGCGCAGGGCAGCACCACGGCATTCGTGCGGGTCGCGAGCGTGGCCGCCAGCGGCGAGGTCGATGCCAGCGAGTTGAAAAACGGCATCCAGATGCCGGCATCTCCCGCGTGCTGGTCGATGAGCACACCCACGAGCCCTCCCTCGCGCAGAATGGACATCGCCCGCGCGACGCCGCGCTTGCGGTCGAGGGGAATGACGCCCTTCCGCCGCCGGTCGCCGTTGATGAGCTCGTCGACACCGCGATTGCGAATCGCCTGGTAGATCGTGGCCAACTGGTAACCGGGCCCGAGATGACTGAGCTGCGCAAAGAGTTCCCAGTTGCCGATGTGGCTGATGATGAGGACGACGCCTCGGTTCTTTCGAAGGGCTTCGAGGACCCTCTCGCCATTTTCGATCGTCAGGCAATCGTGGATCTGCGCCTCGGTCATCGCCGCCATCTTGAAGGCGCAGCACGCATTGGCGCCCAGCGCGGTGAAGTGGCGAAACGTCAGCCGGCGCACGGCGGCCGGGGATTTTTCGCCGTCGAACGCCCGCTGTAAATTTTCCCTTGCGAGCCGGCGGTAGCCCGGCAGGATCGCCCACAGCACCGCCCCGATCGACCAACCGAGGGCGAAGCAAACTTTGAGCGGAAGCGCCCGGATGGCCGTGACCACCACGAGCACGATGGCGTAAACCACGCGGTCCATGAATTTGAACGAAAAGCCCGAAACTACGGATTCCCCGGAGCGAACGCCAAGCAATTCAACCGTCCTGCCCGGCGCCACGATCGGCGTGCTCGGCGGCGGTCAGCTTGGGCGCATGCTCGCGATCGAGGCGGCCCGGCTCGGCTATCGCGTCAGCATTTTCGAGCCCGAGACCGGCTGCCCGGCAGGGCAGGTGAGTGTCGGCGAAGTGAATGCTCCCTATGACGATGATGCGGCGCTCCGGCGCTTCGCCGCGGGGGTGAACGTCGCGACCTACGAGTTCGAAAACATCCCGCTGCACGCGCTCGATACCGTCGCGGAGTTTACGTCGGTGCGTCCCCGCGGCGGCGCGCTGCACATCTGCCAGAATCGCGAACGGGAGAAGAATTTTCTGCGGGCGAACGGCATCCCCTGCGCGCCCTTCTGGGTGGTGGATTCCGCGGAGACACTGGCGGCCGCGCTCGAGGAGTTGAACGGTCCGGGCGTCCTGAAGACCGCGAGTTTCGGCTACGATGGCAAGGGGCAGATGCGCGTGCGCACCGGTGACGAGGCCGCCGATGTCTGGGCGCGCTTCGGCTCCGATCGAGCCGTGCTCGAGGGCTGGGTGGAGTTCTCGCACGAGCTGTCCATCGTGTGCGCCCGGGGCATGGACGGCGCGACGAGCGTGTTTCCCGTCGTGGAAAACCGGCACACGCACCACATCCTCGATTTCTCGATCGTGCCGGCGCGCATCCCCGACGCCGTGCAGGCCCAGGCTCGCGTGATTGCCGAGCGGATCGCCGAGACGCTCGACGTGGTCGGTCTCATTACGACGGAGTTCTTTCTCACGGCCGACGGTCGCCTGCTGGTGAATGAGCTGGCGCCGCGTCCGCACAATTCCGGGCACTTCTCGATCGATGCCTGCGTTACGAGCCAGTTCGAGCAGCAGGTGCGCGCGGTCTGCGGGCTGCCGCTCGGTTCGACCGAATTGCTGCGTCCCGTGGTGATGCTGAATCTGCTCGGCGATCTGTGGTCCGAGGGTGAGCCAGATTGGGCCGGCGTGCTCGGCGATCCCGACGTGAAGCTCCATCTTTACGGCAAGGGCGAGGCGCGTCCGGGGCGCAAAATGGGGCACCTTTGCGTGCTCGCGGATTCCTCGGACGAGGCGCTGGAGCGCGCCGAGGAGATCAAGTCTCGTCTCTCCGGGCGGTAGCAAAATCCGGCGGAAAAAATGAACGCCCGCCCGCCGGGGCTGTCAGATTCACCATTCGCGGGTTTCCCCCCGCTCGGTTTTACTCATCTCCTCACCCCATATGTCGGTCACCACGCAAGAGCTCAACAATCAGGTCCAGCAATCCAGCCAATGGGTGCAGCCCCTCCTTCAGGAAGTCAGTCGCGTCGTCGTCGGTCAGAAATCCCTCGTCGAGCGGCTTCTCATGGGCCTGCTCACGAATGGTCACGTGCTTCTCGAAGGCGTGCCCGGCCTCGCCAAGACGCTCACCGTGCGCACCCTGGCCTCGTGCATCCAGACGGGGTTTCAGCGCCTGCAGTTCACGCCCGATCTTCTTCCCGCCGATCTCATCGGCACGCTGATCTATAATCCCCGCGACAGCGCATTCACCACCAAGCTTGGGCCGATTTTTTCGAACCTCATCCTCGCGGATGAAATCAATCGAGCGCCCGCGAAGGTCCAGAGCGCCTTGCTCGAGGCGATGCAGGAGCGCCAGGTCACCATCAGCGACCAGACGTTCAAGCTCCCCGATCCCTTCCTGGTTCTAGCCACGCAGAACCCCATCGAGCAGGAGGGCACCTACCAGCTGCCCGAGGCGCAGCTCGATCGCTTCATGTTCAAGGTGCACGTCGGCTACCCGACGCGGATCGAGGAGCGCTCGATCCTCGACGCGATGGCGACGTCCGCCCCGCGGCTCGAGGTTACGCCCGTCGTGTCCGCGTCCGATATCATCGCCGCGCGCGACGTGGTAAATGCGATCTACGTCGATGATCGCGTGAAGAATTACATCGTCGACATCGTCTGGGCGACGCGCGAGCCGCGCTCGTTCAATCTCAAGCTCGACGGCCTCATCCGCTACGGGGCGTCGCCGCGCGCAACGATCAATCTCACCCTTGCCGCGAAGGCGCGCGCCTTCCTCTCCGGCCGCGGCTACGTGACGCCGCAGGACGTGAAGGACATCGGCGCCGACATCCTCCGCCACCGCATCGCGGTGAGCTACGAGGCCGAGGCCGAGTCGGTGACCAGCGAGAGCATCGTCGAGCGGATCTTTGCCGGTCTGCCGGTCCCCTGATTTTCGTCGACGCCAGGTCGTCTCATTACTGCCATGCAAGAGCCGGGAGAAATTCTGCGGAAGATTCGTCGCATCGAATTGCGCACGCGCCGCCTCGTGAACGCTTCGTTCGCGGGCGCCTACCAGAGCGTGTTCAAGGGCCGTGGCATGAACTTCGAGGAGGTGCGCGAATATGCCGCTGGCGACGACATTCGTTCGATCGATTGGAACGTCACCGCGCGCATGAACACGCCCTATGTGAAGAAGTTCACCGAGGAACGCGAGATGACGGTGATGTTGCTCGTGGATGTGAGCGCCTCGGGAATCTACGGCAGCGTCGAGAGCAGCAAGCGCGAGCTGGCGGCGGAAGTCGCGTCCATCCTTGCGTTCAGCGCGATCCAGAACAACGACAAGGTCGGGCTGATCCTTTTCACCGACGAGGTGGAGTTGTTCATCGCGCCGAAAAAGGGCCGCCTGCACACGCTGCGCGTGATCCGCGAGATGCTCTACTTCGAGCCCAGGCGCCGCGGCACGAATGTGGGGGCCGCCCTGGAATATCTGAACAAGGTCACCTCGCGTCGGGCCGTCGTTTTCATGATCTCCGATTTCCTGAGCCCGGACTTCGTGAAGCCGCTTACCGTCGCGGCAAAGCGCCACGATCTCGTGGCGATGCCCGTGATCGATCCCGGTGAGGAGGAGCTGCCGTCCGTCGGTATTCTTACGCTCGAGGACGCCGAGACCGGCGAGCAGATCGACATCAATACTTCCAGCCGTGTCGTGGCGAATGCCTACGCGGCGATCGAAGAAAAGCGGCACGTCGATCTCGCCCGGTTGTTCCGGCAGCGGCGGATCGATTCCATCCCGTTGCGCACGGACACCGATTACCTGCTGCCGCTGCGTTCCTTTTTCGAAACCCGTGAACGGAGGCAGGCCGCGTGAACCCGCAAGCCGCTCCCACGCCGGCTCCGCTGCACGACATTGCCGGGCCCATTGCATTCTTTCCGTATCCGATCTGGGTGGTCGCCGCTGCAGGCGTTTCGGCTCTGGCGTTGCTTGCCCTCCTCGGGTGGTTTTTCTTTTTCCGGGCGCGACGTCCGGGGCCGGTGCCGACTCCCGCGGAGCGGGCCATGGCCGAACTCGCCCGGCTGCGCGGCGGAGTGGCGACGACGGAGCCGTATGCCTTCAGTATCGCGGTTTCGAACGTGCTTCGCAGCTATCTCAGCGAGGCGCGCGGCCTGCGCGCCACCACGCAAACTTCGCGAGAGTTTCTGGAGAGCATCAGTCGCGGACAGGTCTTCCGGGACGAGGAGCGTGAGGCCCTGGCGGCGTTTCTGGAAAAGGCGGACCTCATCAAGTTTGCCCGCATGGATGCGTCGGCGGATGACTGTGCAGGTCTGCTCGAGAGCGCGGAACGTCTCGTGAAAAGTGGGACGGAACAAACAACGGAGGCGGCGGCAAAATGAGCGGCGTGGATTTCTTCGGGATCACGTTTGCGCTGCCCTGGGCGCTGGCGTTGCTGCTGCTCATTCCGCTGCTGGCCTGGCTGAAGGGGCGGTTCGGCGGAACTCCCGGCGTGATCTTCTCGTCCACGGAAACGCTTCGGAGCATCGGCGTGCGGCGGCGTTCGAGGGCCGGCGATCTGCTCACGGCGCTGGCGCTGGCGGCCTTTGCGGCTTTCGTCATTGCCTTCGCCCGGCCGCAGCTCGGCAAGACGATCACGCGCACGCAGGCCAGCGGCATCGACATCATGCTCGCGCTCGACGTGTCGGGATCGATGATGGCCGAGGATTTTTCGATCGGCGGGCAGCGTGCGAATCGCCTCGATGCGGTGAAGCAGGTCGCGCAGAAATTCATCGAACAACGCCCGAATGATCGCATCGGCATTGTCGCCTTCGCCGGTCGGCCGTATCTCGTGAGTCCGCTCACGCTCGACCACGACTGGCTCATCCAGAATCTGGATCGCGTGAAGCTCGGCATGGTCGAGGACGGCACGGCCATCGGGTCCGCGCTCGCCTCGGCAGAGAGTCGTCTCAAGGACAAGAAGGCGAAGACGAAGATCATCGTGCTCCTCACCGATGGCGACAACACCGCCGGCAAGGTGCCGCCGCTGACGGCTGCGGAGGCTGCGAAGGCGCTGGGCATTCGGGTTTACACGATTGGCGCCGGCACTCGCGGCATGGCGCCGTTCCCCGTGCAGGATCCCTTCGGTCGCACGTTCTACCAGAACATGCCGGTGAAGATCGATGAAGAGACGCTCAAGAAGATCGCGGAGATTTCCAGGGGCGAATACTTCCGCGCGACGGACACGCAGTCGTTGCAGGAGATCTTCGGGGAAATCGACAAGCTCGAAAAGACCAGGATCGAGGTGGAGAAGATCGCGCAGTATCGCGACCTTTTCCCGTGGTTCCTCGCCGCGGGCATTTCCTTCCTCGTGCTGGAAATCGCGGCTTCGCAAACGATATGGAGACGACTGCCCTGAATACCGGACTGACCTTCGGCGAGCCGATGTGGCTGTGGGCGCTGCTGCTGGTGCCGGCGCTCGGCGGCCTGTTCCTTTGGGCGCAGGCGAAGCGGAAGACTTTGATCGCGCTCGTGGTGGCGCCGCGGTTGCGGGAACAGCTCGCCGCGGGAGTGAGTCCGCTGTTGCGGGGGCTGCGCGCGGGGCTCGTGTTGCTGACGCTTGTATTTGCGGTGCTCGCCCTGGCGAAGCCGCGCATGGGAACGATCGAGCGAGAGATCAAGACGCACGGCCGCGATGTGATTTTCGCCATCGACACCTCGCGCAGCATGCTGGCGACCGACGTGTCACCGACCCGTCTCGCGCGGGCGAAGCTGCTCTCGGAAGATTTGCTGCGGTTGCTTCAGGGCGATCGCATCGGGCTCGTGGCCTTCGCGGGCGGCGCCTTTTTGCAGGCTCCGCTCACGCTGGATTACAACGCGGTGCGCGCGTCGCTCGATGAGCTCGATACGAATGTGATTCCACGCGGCGGCACGAACATCGCGGCGGCCATCCAGACGGCCACGGAGGCGTTCGGCAAGGCCGAGGGCGTGGTGCGCGCGCTTGTCATCATGACCGATGGCGAGGAGCTCGATGCGGATGGCATCGCGGCGGCGAAGAAGGCCGCTTCGCAGGGCGTGCGGATTTTTACGGTAGGCATTGGTTCGGGTGAGGGATCGCTGATCCCGATCGAGACCGAGGATGGCCGGCGCGATTACGTGCGCGACGAATCGGGCAAGCCCGTGCAGTCCAAACTCGATTCCCGCCGGCTGACGGAGATCGCCGAGGCGACGGGCGGATTTTACGCGGCGCTGTCGCCCGATGTCGCGAAGGAGATTTTTTCGAAGGGCATCAAGCCGATGGCCGCCCACGAGACGGGCATGCTGTCGGCGCGGCAGCCGATCGAGCAATACCAGTGGCCGCTCGGCGCGGCGATCCTGTGCCTGATGGCGTGGGTGCTCCTCGGGGAAGGCCGCGGCCGGGCGAAGACGCGGGCCGTTGCAGCCCGGGCGGCGACGGGAGTGGCGGCGTTTTTGCTGGCGACGCTGGCCTCGGGTCATGCGGCGGACACCGGGCTGGAGCAGTATCAGAAGGGCGACTACGCGGGCGCGATGAAGTCGTTCGAGCAAAGCGCGACGACGACGCCGGAGAAGGAAAAGGCGCGGTTCGATGCCGGCGCCGCCGCCTACAAATCGGGGGACTTCGCGAAGGCGGTCGATCATTTCACCGGTGCGTTGTTGTCGGAGGATCGCTCACTGCGGGCGCGCGCGGCTTATAACCTGGGGAATGCGCTGGTGCGTCGCGGGGAGAAGGCGACGGCAACCGAGGCGAAGGAGAAGGATTGGAAGGATGCGATCTCGCACTACGACGAGACGTTGCAGATCAAACCGAACGACGCCGATGCGAAGGCAAACCGCGACATCGTCAGAAAGATGCTCGAGGACCTGAAGAAGCAACAGGAACAGCAGAAGCAGGACCAGAAGCAGGACCAGAAGCAGGATCAGAAGCAGGATCAGAAGCAGGATCAGAAGCAGGATCAGAAGCAGGATCAGAAGCAGGATCAGAAGCAGGATCAGAAGCAGGATCAGAAGCAGGATCAGAAGCA
>DATCRI010000089.1 GCA_036569045.1 Chthoniobacterales bacterium
AAGCCTGCACCGCCGGGTAGATGCCCGACAGGATGCCGGCGCCGGCCGCGAACGAAATGCTCAGGATCACGCTGCCGGCCGAGATAAAAGGCTCGCTGTCCCCCGGCGCGATCACCATGAGGAGCTGCACGAGGCCGATGCCCACCGCGACGCCGAGGACGCCGCCCATCAGCGCAATGGACACGCTCTCGATGATGATCTGCAGAAAGATATCCCGCGCCCGGGCGCCGACCGCCCGGCGAATGCCGATCTCGCGCACGCGCTCGGTGATGCTGGCCAGCATGATGTTCGTGATGCCAATGCCGCCCACGATGAGGCTGATCACGGCAATCAACCCGCCGCTCGTGCGCGTGGCGCGCATGCGCTGCTCCATCTGGTCGAACCAATCCTCCCGCGTGTCGAAGCCGAAGTCATCCACGCCGCGGTGGGTGACCATCAGAGCCTGTCGCACCTGGGCGAGAGCCGGCTCGTAGGCCGACAGATCCTTCACGCGAATCGCGAGATTATTGAGAGCCACCGTGTCGGACGAGTCGTCGGGAAACAGGCCGGACTTGAATTCGTAAAACATCGTCGTGAGCGGGATGATCACCGCCTCGTTCTTGCCGCGGAAGGGGTCCCAGCCGTTTCGGCCGGAGCCGCGCCGTTCCCGACGCGCCTTCTCCGCCCGGTCGATGCCGCGTTCGCGGGCGATCCTGTCGCGGTCGCGCTCGTAGAGCACAAACACGCCGACGACCGTGAACGGTGAGTCGTTGATGAAGATCGTCTGCCCGACGACCTCCTTTGGGGAAAGCGTCGGCCACAGGGTGGAAGCCACGCTATCGCCGATGACCGCCGCGCGCTGGCCCCGGTCGACATCGAGCTGGGAGAGAAACCGGCCAGCCGCAAGCTGGTGCTTCGCCACGTCCATGTAATCGGGCCACGCGCCCGTCACCCGCACGCGCATCGCGTCGCCTCCGGCAGAGACGGGCATGCCGTCCTCGAGCTGCGGCGAGACCTGCGAGATGAGCGGGGCGGACTGCTGCACGGCGTAGGCATCCTGCAATGTGCGTCCCGGCGAGAGATCGTAGAAATTCAGCATCTCGTTCGAGATTTCCTTCTGCACGACATTCACCGTCTCGAGGCCGCCAATCTGCTCCATGAAGGCGCGCATCCCGCGCTCCATGCCCCCGGTGATCGCCATCGTCGCGATGAGGCTGCCGACGCCGAGCACGATGCCGAGCATCGAGAGAAAGCTGCGGAACTTGTGCGAGAAAATTTCCCGCAGGCCGGTCTCGAGGGCGATGAAGGGGTTCATGACTTCGGCGCCGTGCGCGGGTCGTATTCCCGCCGGATTTTTCCATCGCGAATCTCGATCACGCGGTGCGTGACGGCGGCGACTTCCGCGTCGTGCGTGACGAGCACGACCGTGCGGCCGGCCTCCTGCAGTTCGGTGAACATGTGCAGGATGAGCTCGCCGGTGTGGCTGTCGAGATTGCCCGTCGGCTCGTCGCCGAAGAGGATGCGCGGGTCGTTCACGAGGGCGCGAGCAATGGCGACGCGCTGGCACTGGCCGCCGCTGAGCTGCGTGGGCCGGTTGCGCATGCGCTGCTCGAGGCCCACGCGCTTCACGACCGCCTCGGCCCGCTGGCGACGTTTGCGGGCGCCGATTCCGGAGTAGATGAGCGGCACCTCGACGTTCTCGAGAACGTTGAGCCGCGGCAGGAGATTGAAGGACTGAAAGACGAAGCCGATCTCGCGGTTGCGCACGATCGAGAGCTGATCCGAGCTCGCGTTGCTGAGGTCGTGCCCGCAGATCTCCAGCCGGCCGGCGGTGGGCGTGTCGAGGCAGCCGAGCAGGTGCATCAACGTGGATTTGCCGCTGCCGCTGGGGCCGATGATCGCGACGAATTCTCCCTCCTCGATCCGCAGATTCACGCCATCGAGCGCCCGGATCTCCTGGCCGCCGAGGGTGTAATACTTTTTGACGTCTTCGAGGAGAACGAGGGACACGGCGGGCGGCTACGACGGGTTGGCCGCCTGCAGGGTCTTCGGTTCCACGAGCAGAATCTCTTCGCCTTCGTTCAGGCCCGACACGATCTCGGCGTAGCTCATGTTCGTGAGGCCGACGCTGACCTTGCGCCGCTCGGTGGTGCCGCCCTTTCGCACGTAGACGACGCGGTCGTTGTCCTGCTTGAACACCGCGGCGATCGGCACGCTCACGGCATGCTTCGCCGCGCCCACGGGCACCGTCATGCTCACGGACATGCCAGGCTTCAGCGGGCTGTTGCGATCCTCGATGAGCGCCTGCACGAGGAAGCCCTTGATGTTGTTTTTCACCGTGGCGAGCGGGGCGACGAACTCCACGCGGGCCTTTACCCTGTTCGAATCGTCGCCCTGCATGTTCACGAAGACCTCCTGCCCGGGAGAAAGTTTGCCGACGTCCATCTGGTTCACGTTCGTCTCGATGAGCAGGCGACCGAGATCGGCAAACGTCATGAGCGTCGTGCCGGAGTTCACGCTCGCGGCGGCGCTCACGACCTGGCCTTCGTTCACGAGCACATCGAGCAACGTGCCGTCGGAGGGCGCGATGATGCGCGTCTTCACGAGGCGGTCGTTCACGGAGTCGAGCTGGCTCTTCGCCTTGTCGAGGGCGTTCTTGGAAATGAGCAGGTCGGCCTCGAGATTCTTATAGACCTCCTTGCTGATGAGCTTCTCTTCGAAGAGCGCCTTCGCGCGGTCGTAGTTACCCTGATTCTTGTCGACGGCCAGCTGGGCGCCATCGATCGCGGTCTGCGCAGATTTCTTCTCGGTGAGCAGGTCGCGATCGTCGATGACCGCGAGCAGATCGCCGCGTTTCACGCTCTGGCTGACGGTGACGCAAAGTTCCTTCACCTTGCCGCCGACCTCGGATTTCACGTCGACCTGAAAGGCCGGCTTCACCTCGCCGGAAAGCAGGAGTTTCGAGTCCAGATCGCGGCGCTCAACCTTCGCGAGCAGACCCGGCGGCACGTCGTCCCGCTTTTCCTCGACCGCCCGACCGGACAGAAGGAACCAGGTCAGCCCGCCAGCCGCCGCAATGACGATGAAGAGAAAGAGCCCCAGCAGTCCCCGTTTTTTCTTTGCCGCCATCATTCAGAGCAGATGCAACCCTGACAGGTCGCTCAGGTTTCGACAAAGATCGCGCACGACGCCGTGTAGCCGTGCATGCAGTTGGAGCCGGCGACCGGACCAATCTCGCCGTTGCAGAAAAATCCCGCGGAGCTGTGCCGGCCCAGCACTTCCTCGAGCATGCCGGCATCATGACTGGCCGCGCCGAAGAAACTCGAGCCCCGGCCCGTGCAGCAGAACAGCAGCGAGGCCACGGGCCGCTTTGCGCCCTTTGCGGCGGACTTCAACACCCGGCGAAGATCGGAGTCGGCCACATCCTTGTCGCGCAGCTGGTATTGCACCGTCTGGCCCACGCGCGGGATGCCCGCGATGACGACTGCGCCGGAATCGGGGTCCGCGCCGATGATGTTCCGGATGAGGAAATCCCCGGGGCGGAAGTCCTCGAGATATTCCGTGCCCGCGATGCCGGCGAAAAGATTGCCCTGCGCGTGGGACCGCTCGGCCTCCGAGAGGGATTGGAAGGCGGCCTCGAGCGCCTGATAGGCCGGGCGGGAGCCGAGCGAGAAAATGATGTTGTCCTCGGCCTTCGTCACCGGGAGCGGCTCGCCGATCGGCTTGCAACCCTGACTGACGGCCGGCACGAGACGGAGCGAACCGGAAAAGCCAACGAGCACGCCGCCATCGATCACCCGACCATTGTGGAAGACCGCCATGCTCTCGGCGTCGCGACCGCCGCTGGCGAGGCCGCCGATCGTCGGAACGCCCGGGAACGCCGCGTTCCAGTCGACGAGCCAGTCGTCCACCGCGAAGCCGAAGGGGTTCGTGAATACCAGCCAGCCCCCCACCGTCGGGAATCGCCGGGTCCAGAATTTCGGGCCGTCGGCGGCGTCCACGAGCGCATTCGACAACGCATGGATGGAGATCTGCGTGTTCTCGGAATACAGCGCGAGAATGGAAAAACCGCTGCCGCCCTCGCGTTCCTCGCCATCGGAGGTGATCCCGCTGCCGGTGCAGCCGACGAGCTCGCGCACGTGGCCGTCCACGCGGATCGTGTCGGCCATATCCTCGAGGTGGGGCAGATAGTCGGGCGTGACAAAGACGAACGCCAGCGAGGCGGATCCGCTCAGGCCGCTGCGGATGCGTTCCGCCGCCTGTTTCACCGCCGCCTCGTCGTAGGGTCCTTCGTGCAGGACGGAAATGGACTCGCTACGGACGGCGCGCGGAGATTCGGTCGGCATGAACAAGAGATATTCCCGCGCACCCCGGGCGTGTCAACCAAGTGCCGCGGCGCGCGGCATTTCTCCTCACCCGCCGAGGGCGGTCTTCAGCACCCGGAGGGCCTTTTTGGCGTCGTTCACACGCATGATCAGCAGGCCTTTTTTCGCCGTCGGCAGCGAGGCGAGGTAGGCGTATTCGATATTCACCTTGTGGATGGCGAGGGTCGAAGCGATGCGCGAAAGCATGCCCGGCCGGTTCTCATTCTCGATCATCAGAACATCGCTCTCCACCGCGAGCGTGCCGTGCGCCTCGAAGACATGCAGCGCCTTGCGCGGGTCGCTCACGACCATGCGCACCACGGCGTGATCGGTCGCGTCGGCGATGCTGAGGCCGTAGATGTTCACCCGGGCCTCGGCGAGCGCGTCGCACACGGCCGCCAGCGTGCCGGGCCGATTCACGATAAACAGGGAGAGCTGCTCGACGATTTTCACGCAGCCCTCGATTGAAGCACCTCGCGGCGCTCAACTAAAGCGCGATCGTCTCACCGATGGCTGGCAAATGCAGGCGGCAGCCGGCTTTCGCAAACTCCGCCCGGGCCGCCTCGTGATCGATGCGGATCGGCGGGAACGTGTCGTAATGCACGCCCACGACGTCCTTCACGCCGACGAATCCCGCCGCCTTCGCCGCATCCGCCGCGCCCATCGTGAAATTGTCGCCGATGGGCAGCACCGCGAATTGCAGCGCGGACTCCTCCGCGATGAGCTTCATGTCGAGCGTGAGCGCCGTGTCGCCGGCATAATAAAAGGCGCCGCCCTCCTTTGGCGTGACGACGAACCCGCTCGGCTGTCCGCCGTAGCTGCCGTCGGGCAGGCTGCTGGAATGGATCGCGTTGACGGATTTCACGCGGCCGAACTCGAAGTCGAACCCGCCGCCGGGATTCAGCGGATGGACCTTCTCGAGGCCCTGTTTTCCAAGCCACTGGTAGACCTCGAAATTGGCGATCACCTGCGCTCCGGTCCGGGTGGCGATACGCATCACATCGCCGACGTGATCGAAATGCCCGTGCGTGACGAGAATGAAGTCCGCCGCGATGGCGTCCACGTCGACGTCCTTTGCCAGTTCGTTCGGAGTGATGAAGGGATCGAACAGCAGCCGTTTGCCGGCAGCCGTGACCGCGAAACAGGAGTGTCCGTAATAGGTGAAGTCCATGGGGAAGTTTAAGTCTGAAGTGGAAAGTTCAAGCAATCGCGCCGTCTCGAACCGGCTTTTTCACTTAAACTTTCCACTTTTTCCTGAAACTCGCTCAGGCCTTCCGGCCGCAGCAGTTCTTGAACTTCTTGCCGCTGCCGCAGGGGCAGGTGTCGTTGCGGCCCACCTGGGGCGCCTCGCGGCGCAGGGGCAGCTCGAGCCGGGGAGACGCAGACGCTTTCTCGACCTCGTCGTCCTCTGCGGCCATCGCCTCCGCGGCGGACCCGCCGAGCATGATGTCTTTTCCCTCGAGCATCTGCTGGATGAGCGTCTGCGGCAGGCTGCCGAGAAGCTTCTCGAAGGCCTGGAGATTCGTCGTGCTGCGGAAGAGGTTGTTGAGGACCTCGGATTTGATGTTGTCCATCAACTCCACGAACATCGCGTAGCCGTCGTTTTTGTATTCGACGAGCGGGTCCTTCTGGCCGAAGGCGCGCAGGTTCACGGCCTCGCGGAGGCCGTCCATCGCGTAGAGATGCTCCTGCCAGAGACGGTCGATCGCGTTGAGAATGATGTAACGCTCGAGGCCGGTGAGCGCCGTCGGCTCTTCGATGGCGGCCTTCTGCTCGTAGGCGTTCTTGATCGTCTCGACGAGATACGCGGAATTTTCTTCGGCGGTGCGCTTGTCGAGATTCGCGCGCTCGGGCGTGAGCCCGAGCGGGAACGTCGTGTTCAACCACATGAGCAGGCCTTCCGCGTCAGGCTCGACGCCTTCCTCGGCGGTGAGGTATTCGGCGACGCGCTTGGGCACGACCTCGTCGATGACCTCGTAGATCATCCTGCGAGGGTCCTCGGTGTCCATCACCTCGTTGCGATAGCCGTAAACGACCTCGCGTTGCTGGTTCATGACATCGTCGAACTCGAGCGTGCGGCGGCGGATCTGGTAATTGCGGGCCTCGACGCGCTTCTGCGCAGTCTCCACGGAGCGGTTGAGCCACGGGTGCTCGAGCTCCTCGCCCTCCTTCATGCCGAAGGTCTCCATGATCTTCGTCATGCGCTCGCTGGCGCCGAAGTTGCGCATGAGATCGTCCTCGAAGCTGACGAAGAAGCGCGACAAACCGGGGTCGCCCTGGCGCGCGCAACGGCCGCGCAGCTGGCGATCGATGCGGCGGGATTCATGACGCTCGGTGCCGAGCACGTAGAGGCCGCCGAGTTCCTGGACGCCTTCGCCAAGTTTGATGTCGGTGCCGCGGCCGGCCATGTTCGTCGAGATGGTGACGGCGCCCTTGAGACCGGCGCGCTGGACGATCTCGGCCTCCTGCAGGTGATACTTCGCGTTGAGGACGGTGTGCGGGATCTTCTCGCGCTTGAGCATGCGACTCACGAGCTCGGAAGCTTCGACGCTCGCTGTGCCGACGAGCACGGGCTGGCCCTTCGCGTAGGAGGTTTTGATCTCCTCGATGACGGCGTTGTATTTCTCGCGGCGCGTCTTGTAGATGCGGTCGTTCAGGTCGATGCGGGCGACCTTGCGGTTCGTCGGGATGACGGACACGTCGAGCCGGTAAATGTCGTGGAACTCATTGACCTCGGTCTCGGCGGTGCCGGTCATGCCCGCGAGTTTTTCGTAGAGGCGGAAGTAATTCTGAATCGTGATCGTGGCGAGCGTCTGCGTCTCGCGGTCGATCTGCACGCCTTCCTTCGCCTCGACGGCTTGGTGGAGCCCGTCGCTCCAGCGGCGGCCGGCCATCTTGCGGCCGGTGAAGGTGTCGACGATGATGACCTTGTTGTCCTCGACGACATACTCGACGTCCTTTTCGTAGAGGCAGTAGGCCTTGAGGAGCTGCGAAATATTGTGAATGCGCTCGGCCTGCGCGTCGCAGAAAGCCTGGCGCTTGCCCTTCTCCACGGCCTTCTCGGCGGGAGCGAGCGCGGCGTTCGTCTCGATGTCGGCGAACTCGGTAAGCAGGTCGGGCAGCACGAACGCGTCGGGATCGTCGGGATTGAGGTAATCGCGACCCTGCTGCGTGAGGTCGGCGTCCTGCTGACGTTCGTCGATCGTGAAGAACAGCTCTTCCTTGAGCTCGATGAGTTCGTCCTTCGTCTTGTTGTCCTGATAGAAATACAGCTCGGACTTGTCGACGAGGCGGCGGATCTCGGGGTCCTCCATCAGGCGCATCAGCGCCTTGTTGCGGGGCTGGCCGAGCTTCACCTTGAAGAGCGTGCGGCCCGCGGCCTCCTTGTCGCCCTTCTCGATCAGCTCCTTGCCCTCGGCCACGAGGCGGCCGCAAAGCATCGTCTGCCGGCGCACGAGCTGGTCGACGAGCGGCTTGAAGCGGTCGTATTGATGCGTGGAAACGGTCGCCGGGCCGCTGATGATGAGCGGCGTGCGCGCTTCGTCGATGAGGATAGAGTCCACTTCGTCGACGATCGCAAAGTAATGCCCGCGCTGCACCTGCTGCTCGCGGCTGCTGGCCATGCCATTGTCGCGCAGGTAATCGAAGCCGAATTGCGCGTTCGTGCCGTAGCTGATGTCGGCGGCATATTGCGCACGGCGTTCCTGGGGATCCTGATCCTCCTGGATAATGCCGGTCGTGAGACCGAGGAATCCGTAGAGCTGGCCCATCCACTCCGCGTCGCGACGGGCGAGGTAATCGTTCACCGTGACGAGATGGACGCCGCGGCCGGTGAGCGCGTTGAGATAAAGCGGGAGCGTGGCGACGAGCGTCTTGCCCTCACCAGTGGCCATTTCCGCAATGCGGCTCTTGTGCAGGACCATGCCGCCGATGAGCTGCACGTCGAAGTGCACCATGTTCCAGGTCACGGCCTGATCACACACCGTGAAGCTGTGCTTGCGCTCGGTGAGGCGGCGCGCGGCCTGCTTCACGACGGCGAAAGCCTCGGGCAGAATTTCATCCAGTCTCGCCTGGAGTGCCTTGGGATCCTCGATCTTCGCAAGCTCTTCCTTCCAGGCGGCGGTCTTCGCGCGAAGGTCCTCGTCGCTGAGCGAGCCGAGCTGCGCCTCGATCTCGTTGATGCGCCGCACGGTCGGCTGCATGCGCCGCAACTCGCGCTGATTTTTCGAGCCGAGAATGAGTTTGAAAATCCAGTTGATCATGACGAACTCCGCCGGGGAGGCTTTCCGGGCTTCGGGCGGAACGAAGAATGAAAGTCGGATACCCGCGAAAGGCAATGGGAAAACCGCGACCCTTTCGGACGGCGGCACCTACTCCGGCGACAACGGATGCGACGCATCGGGCAGGATCGCCCCGGCGGAAATCTCCACCTCGCGCTCCATCCCGAGCACCTCGAGCAACACCGCGACGCGCTCGCGCGCCGGCAAAAGCCGCGAAACGACCGCCGTCACGCCCGCGTAAGCTCCCTCGACGATGCGCACTTCCGTGCCGGGCTCGATCGACTGCTCGATCACGATCGTTTCGTCGCCGGTGACGTGCGCCTTAAGCTCCGCGATGATCTGGTCAGGCACCACCGCCGGCTGCTCGCCGAACCGCACGATCGTCGAGACTCCTGAGATGGACACGATGTGGCGGTGATGCTCGGCAAAGGCGAACCGGCCGAAAAGATACCCGGGAAACATACCCTCGGTGACCCACATCGTGCCACCGCGACGGGCCCGCTTGAAGCGGATGAACGGGCAAAAGACCTCGATCCCCGCCTCGCTCCGCAGCATCCGTGCGCTCACGGCCTCCTGCTTCGGCCTCACCCGCACGCAATACCACGCGGGCTCTACCGGAACCAATTTAGGGTCAAAAGTCGCCATGAAGAAAATGTCGCAGAACTCTGGAAAGCAGGAATAACGCAACTTGCCAACGCGCATCTCCGCTTTTTTGAAACGTCGCTTTGTTTCGGAAACGTCACAACCGCGCGGTTCCGATGCGATCCGGATTGTGAATAACTTGGGCATAAATCAACGGACAAGCAGCGCTCATGGCACACTATCGAACAGGGTGGATTTCGGACGTGCATCTCGGCACGCGTGGTTGCAAGGCGGAGGCGTTACTGGAATTTCTCCGCACTCACGAGTTCGACACGCTTTATCTTGTCGGCGACCTCATCGACATCTGGGCGCTCCGACGCGGGATCTACTGGCCGCAGGAGCACAACGACGTCATCCAGAAGCTCCTTCGCAAGGGCCGCAAGGGCACCGAGATCATCTACATCATTGGAAATCACGATGAGTTCCTCGGCAGCTTTTACGGGAACTTCGCCAGCGTGACGCTCCAGCAGAACGCGATTCACACCACGGCGGACGGACGACGCCTTCTCATCATTCACGGCCACGAACTCGACACCGTGGTGCAGAACCTCGGCTGGCTCGCCCACGTGGGAGACATTGGCTACACGCTCCTCATGCGGTTCAACGGCCTCATCAATTTCTTCCGCCGTCTCCTTGGCCTCGGTTACTGGTCACTCAGCGCCTACGTGAAGGCCGAGGTGAAGAACGTGGTGAGTTTCATCGGCAAGTTCGAGGAAGCCGTCGTCCGCTACGCCCGGGAACACAAAGTCGACGCCGTGCTCTGCGGCCACATCCACACCCCGGGGGTGCGCGACATCGACGGCATCACCTATTACAACACGGGCGACTGGGTCGAGAGCGCGACGGCGATCGTCGAGCACCACGACGGCCGGATCGAGTTGCTGCATTGCCCGCTCGATGTCGAAGGCCCTTTCGAACCGGAACCGGCCCTCGAGCTGACCGCGGCCTAGGATTTGCTCATGCGAATCCCGCGCGGCTAGAACATCCGCACGTGGCCGTCGGCGAACACGACGTTGACGCGGCCGCCGTGAACGGCCGTGAAGTCGCTCGCAAGCGGTGCGCGGCTGGAAGGGACCACCATTTCCCGGCCCCGGCGATAGATCTTCGTCGCGTTGACGAGTTCGGTATCCACCAACGGGCGCCACATGTAGCTGGAGCCCTCCTTCTTGAAGTAACTCGTGGTGCGAGCCATGTCGGCCGGGCATTTCAGGGCGGCCTCCTGCAGACCGTAGGGCCCGAGGACGGCGAGCAGCGCATTGACCTGCCTGCCCTGATAAACCGGGTTCGACGGCATCGCCTCGATCTCGGGGTAATAGTTGTCGTTATCCAGGGCGCAGGCCTGCACGGCGCCCGCGATCGCGCGGAGATTGCCGGCGCATTTTGCGCTCTGCGCCTTGGTGAGCACGCCCTTCAACGATGGGATGAACAGCGTCGCAAGCATGCCAATGATGGCGATCGTGACAAGCAACTCAATGAGCGTGAAGCCGGACCGGGACCGAAGTTTCATGAGGGTCTTTGGCTCAATTCGAGGATTTGGCCTGCTTCGCCTGCTGTTTCCGCTCGAGATACTGCCGGAAGCGCTCCGCCCGCTTCTCGGGGCTGCGTTTGGCATCGTTGGTCATCATGCGCTGCAGCATCCGCTCCTGCACGGCGGGATCTTCCATGATTTTCTCCACGGCGGCCCGGCGCTCGGCTTCCGGAAGGGCGCGAATCTTCTCGAAGGTCGCCCGCATCTGGTCGCGATCCCTCTTCACCTGTTCCCGTTCCGCGACGGGCAGCAGGGCGAGACGCGCGTCCTCTCGTTCCTGAGCCCACTCGGGATGGAAATTCCCCCGACCGCCGCCACCCGGGCCGCCGCCAAATCCCCCGTCGGTGCGCGGGCCACGATCGCCGCCCCCGACCGGGCCTCCCGGGCCATTGTCCGCCACCTGCTCGGTCTGAACGCGAAGAACGAAGACCTCCTCGTATTGACCCTTTGCGGATTTCACGAGGCTTCGGATCGCATCCGCAGCCTCGCCCCCTTTCGGAGGTGTCGCCACCGGGGGATTCCAGGTCTGCGGAACGATGATCGAGAGCCCGGTCTTCTGCGAAAGCTGGTCCAGGTAGGACTGGAGCTCTGGCTTGTCGGAGGGCGAAACCTTCCACGCCACCTTGCGCACGTCGATGACGGTGTCGCCGCCGCCACCGCCCCAGTCGCCGGGGCCCCCACGGCCGCCGCCGAAGCGGGCAAAATCCGAATCGCCTCCCCCGCGACGCCCGCCTTCCTGCAGAGCGGACACCGCCGCGATGACGTCCGGTTTGGTCGGGCCCGCCGCGTAGCTCACGCTCCAGTTTCCGTCGAACCACGAAGCGAGCACATCCACCGCTTCCACCGGCGGCACGCGATCGACATCCATCGACACCGGCGCGGTGAGATCGGCATTCGTGACGATCTTGATTCCGCCCTGCCGCTCGATGGAGCGGATCACCTTCGAGAGAGGCTGATCGGCGACGTGAACGGTCACGAGTCCCCAACCGGAAATGAAGTGCCAGACGAGCATGACGAAAAGCACTGCCGCGACCCCGAGGAGGAGTTTGATCCGAATGGGATTCATGATGGTTGGGTTATAGACGATGAAACGCGGCGCCTGCGAAAAGGTTGCGATTTTTTCTTCCGCGAGCACTCGTCGACGACCCGGCCGGCAATGGGGCTTGATCTTTTCAGGGCGCATGCGGATAGTGCGGCTCCGTCAGGGGTTTCCTTTCGTGCAATTCACGGCCTGCTATTTCGCAACTCTCTCACCCGGACCGCAATGGGTCCGGCGTTTCTTGCGTCCGTTGCTCCGTCTGCTTGAAAGCCTGCTCGCACCTGCGCCGGGAGAAGTCACCCCCGCGCATGCCAGCGAACCCTCGGACACAAAACCATCGCGGTCAGGGGCGGTCGTATCCCGTCACTCACGCGCCGAAGTCCGGCGCGGCGCCCACACTGCGACACATCGTAAATACACTAATGTCAACCAATTACACTTCAGAAAATCCCCGCCAGTCCTCTTCGCGCGGGGGCCGTCGTCGTTCCCGTCGTGGGGGCAGCAATCGCTCCGGCGAGGGCAGCCCGCGCCGCTCCCCGGAGGGCGGTAGCCGCACCTCCAGCCGCCGCGCCGACAGCCCGGCTCGCAAGCCCAGGAAGCTCACGCTCTGGGAAAAGATCGTTGCCTTCTTTACCGGCGACAAGTCCTCGAAAGCCGCCGCGCCGGTCGCCCGTCGCAGCGAGCGCACCCCGTCCGCCGAGCCCCGCGCGGAACGTGCCGACCGTCCCGAGCGCGCCCCGCGCGCTCCTCGCTCCGGCATGCGCGCCCCCGAGTCCGTCGAGGTCACGACCCCGCGTCTCTACGTCGGTAACCTCTCCTTCGACGCGTCGGAAAGCGACCTGCACGAGCTCTTCAGCGGCGTCGGCATCGTCCAGAACGTCGAAGTCGTGAGCAATCGCCAGACCCAGCGCTCCAAGGGCTTCGGCTTTGTCCAGATGCAGACCATCGACGAGGCCAAGCGCGCCGTCGCCGAACTGCACGACAAGGAATACATGGGCCGCAAGCTCGTCGTCAGCGGCGCCAAGGCCGCCGACCGCCGCGAGGAACGCCCCTCCGAGCAGTCGCAGCAGCCCGAGCAGTAAGCTCACCGGACAACTTCAAAGAAAAGGGCCCGTCTCCAGGCGGGCCCTTTTTCTTTGCCCCGACGCCGAACCCGTCCAAAGATCCGGCATCAAAAACCCCGAATTCCCAATCCTCTATCTGGCCGGCCCCACCGGCGTCGGCAAAACCGCCCTCGCGCTTGCCCTGGCCGAGCGTCTGGACGCCGAAATCGTCGGCGCCGACGCCTACCAGATCTACGCGGGGATGCCCGTGCTCACCGCCCAGCCGACCGCGGAGGAACGGCAACGCGAGCCCCATCATCTCGTCGGTTGCATCCCGCCCGCGGAATCCTTCGACGCCCAGCGCTACGCCGATCTCGCCCGCCCCATCCTCGCCGACATCGTCGCCCGCGGAAAACGCGCCCTCGTCGTCGGGGGCACCGGTCTCTATTTCCGCGCCCTGATTTCCGGCTTTGCGCCCACGCCCCCTCCGAATCTCACCCGCCGCACGGAACTCGACGCCCTGGAATTGCCCGAGCTCGTCGAGATCCTGCGTCGCACCGACCCCGCCGCGCCCGCCCTCGTGGATCTGCAGAACAGGCGACGGGTCGTGCGCGCCATCGAGATCGTCGAGGGATCCGGCCGACCGCTCGCGGATTTTCGCCAGACGCCTCCCGCCAGCGCACCCGGCTGGCTGCTCGTGCGCGAGCGCGACGAACTGCGCCAGCGGATCGCCCAGAACGTGCAGGCCATGTTTTCCAACGGCGTCGTGGAGGAGGTCCGCTCCCTCGGCGACACCGTCGGCCCCACCGCATCGCGCGCCATCGGCTGGCGGGAGATTCAGGCCCTGCTTCGAGGCGAGCTCACGCACCCCGAGGCGGAAGCCGCGATCATCACGGCCACGCAGCAATATGCCAAAAGGCAATTGACGTGGTTCCGACATCAAACTACGTTTCGCTCGTTGGATTTGACGGCTAACCGACATCCCTCAGACGCAGTCCCCGGCGCTCTCCGCGCGCTGAACGAACCCGACGCCTCATGATCGAGGCCCGGCAGCGAAACTCCGAGAGGGCCATCCTCGTTGGCCTCGAACAGCAAGGCGTCAGCCACTGGGATCTCGAAGATTCGCTGCAGGAACTTGCACAACTCGCCGCCACCGCCGGCGCCGAAGTCGCCGAGGTCGTCGTCCAGAAACTCGAGAAACCCACCGCTGCCACCTACATCGGCAAGGGCAAGGCCGAGGAAATCGCTCGCCTCTGCCGCGAGAAGCAGGCCACGTCCATCATCTTCGACGACGAGCTTTCGCCCGCTCAGGGCCGCAATCTGGAGGAAGCCACGTCCCGCAAGGTCATCGATCGCACCCAGCTCATCCTCGATATTTTCGCGCAGCGCGCCCGCACGAAGGAAGGCCGCCTGCAGATCGAACTCGCCCAGCTTCAGTATCTGCTCCCGCGACTCACCGGCATGTGGACCCATCTGTCCCGGCAGAGCGGCGGCATTGGCACCCGCGGCCCCGGTGAAACCCAGCTCGAAGTCGACCGCCGGCGCGTGCAGGAACGCATTTCCCGACTGGAACGCGACCTGAAGGACGTCCGGCGCAACCGCACCGTGCAGCGTGAGGGCCGCCTGCGCCACAACTGGCCGCTCGCGTCGCTGGTCGGCTACACGAATGCCGGCAAATCCTCTCTCTTGAATCGCCTCACCGGCGCCGGCGTGCTGGCCGAGGACAAGCTCTTCGCCACGCTCGATCCCACGACACGCCAGCTCGTGCTGCCGAATCGCCAGAAGATGCTGCTCACCGACACGGTGGGCTTCATTCGCAAGCTTCCGCACACCGTCATCGAGGCCTTCAAGGCCACGCTCGAGGAGGTTTCCCTCGCGGATCTGCTCATCCACGTCGTCGATCTCAGCCACCCGCATTTCCACGAGCAGATGGCGGCCGTGAACGCAACGATTCGCGAGCTGAACGCCGAGGGCAAACAGACACTGCTCGTCTTCAACAAGATCGACGCCGTCGCGGACCCCGCCATCGTCTGGCAAACGCTCAGCCACCATCCCGGCAGCGTCGGCATCTCGGCCCGCACCGGGGAGGGCATGGATACGCTTATCGAGGAACTCACCCTTCGTCTCAGCGCCTGGCGGATGCGCGTGGAATTCCACGTGCCGAATTCCGAATCCGCCGCGCTTGCCGAGCTCCACCGCATCGGCCATGTGCTTTCCGTGCGCTACGAGGACGACCTCGCGATCGTCACGGCCCACGTTCCGCCCGAGGCGAAGAGTCGCTTCGCCGCCTTCGAGCTGACCCCGGCCGCGGTCTAGCGACCTTCCGGCGGCCAGTGCACAGCCAGCCACACCGTCGGCTGTTCCGGGTCGGTCCACGTCACCCGATGCCGCCGCCGGGCGGGGATGAAGAACGAATCGCCGCGCTCCAGCCGCACGATTTCCGGCGGATCGGCCAGGGTCAGTTCCGCCGCACCCTCGACGACGAGCACCCATTCGGCCCACGTCTGGTCATACCATTCGCCAGCGGGAGTCACGTGGCCCTGCGAAACGATGCGCTCGATCCGCAGCCCGGCATAGGCGGCGAGTTCGAGAAAATGCTCGCCGGCGCCCGACGGCGGAAACGAGGCAAAGAGGTTCGTCATTTGCCGGAATTGTCCGCTAAAGTCTCGTCCATGCACCGGTTTTTTCTGCCTCCCGCTGATCTGCTTTCCGATTCTCCCACGCTGAAGGGCGACGAGGCGCACCATTGTTTGAATGTCGTCCGCCACGAGGTGGGCGACAAAATCATCGTCTTCGATGGCCGAGGCAACGAGGCGACCGTCCAGATCGTCAGCGCCGACAAGCGCGAGGCGGCGCTGAAGGTGCTGCATCGCGGGAAATCCGCGCCGATCGCCTGCCGCATCACGCTCGCACAGGCCGTGCCGAAGGGGAAGAACATGGACCTCATCATCGAGAAGGCCGTGGAACTCGGCGCAGCCGAGATTGCCCCGCTGCTGTCGGACCGCACGATCGTCCAGCTCGATGCGAAGGAAGCCGTCGCCAAGCGCGAGAAGTGGCAGACGATCGCGCTCGAGGCCTGCAAACAGTGCGGCCAGAACTGGCTGCCGGAGGTTGGCGCGCCGGTGAGCCCGAAAACGTTTTTCGAGCAACGCCGCCCGAGCGGTCTGCTCCTCATCGCTTCGCTCCAGGGCGATTCACGCCCGATCAAACCGACCCTCGCTGCCTACGCCGCGGCCCACGGCGGGCTGCCGAAAGAAGTCACCGTGCTGGTCGGCCCCGAGGGAGATTTCACGCCGGCGGAGCTCAGTCTTGCGAAGAGCCTCGGCTGCCAGCCGATCACGCTCGGCCCGATCATCCTGCGCACCGAGACCGCGGCCATCTACTGCCTCAGCGTGCTCGGCCACGAGCTCTTCGCCGGCTAGGCCGCATCGTTCTCCGACCACCGCGCGAGCGATTGCTCGTGCAGGTGGCGGCGGCGGAAAAAACGCGAGAGCACGCCGTATTTCGGGCTGAAAAGCAGTGCGGCGAGAAAGATCGCCCCGAGCACGAGCACGATGCACGCGCCGGACGGCAAATTGAGCCAGTAGGAGACAGCCAGCCCGAGGCACGAGCCGAACATGCCGAGCAGCCCGCCACCCCAGAACAGCGCGCTGAACGAGTCCGAAAACAGGTAGATCGTCGCCGCCGGCGCGACAAGCATCCCAAGCGCAAGCACGACGCCGACAGCCTGCAGCGACGCGATCATCGACAGCACCAGCGCGCCCATCAGCAGGTAGTTCAGCGCCGTCACGGGAATGCCCTGGCTCGCGGCGATCGAAGGCTCGAAGATCGTGAGAAACAGCGGCCGCTCCAGCGCAACGAGCACCGGCAGCACCACGAAACCGATTGCGTAAATCACCCACAGGTCGGAATCCGCAAGGCCGAGAATGTTGCCGAACAGGTAGTGATGCAGCTCGACCCGCACCGGCGAGAGGCTCAGCAACACGAGCCCAAGCGAGAAGGCGCAGGCGAAAAGCAGGCCGAGTGAGGTGTCTTCCTTGATCCGCGAACTCCGCGAAATGAGCTGCGTGCCGATCGCCACGAACAACGCCGCGATCATCGCACCGAAGAACAATCCGACGGGCGCGAGGCCGAAGATCAGAATCGCGACGGCGAGGCCTGGAAGCAGCGAATGCGCCATCGCATCGGCCATCAGCGCGAGCCGGCGCAGCACGATGAACGTGCTCAGGCATCCGTTGGTGAAGCCGATGAGGGCGCAGCCGAAGAACGCCCGCTGCATGAACTCGTGACGAAAGGGGTCGAGGAGCCAGTCGATCATTTGGCGGGGTGGTGGTGATGGTGGCGACGATGTCCTTCGCCCGCAAACGCGAGGGTGCCGAAGGTCTTGTCGATGTTGGCCTCGGTGAAGGTGGTGGCCGTATCGCCGGCCGCGATCAGCTCGCCGTTGAGGAAAATCACCTCGTCGAAGAGCTCCGGCACGGTCTTGAGATCGTGATGGGAGGCAATCACGAGGTTTCCCGCGGCGGCGAGATTCCGCAGGGTCTGGCTGAGAAGATCCTGCGCAGGCTTGTCGAGGCCGGTGAAGGGCTCGTCGAGCAGCATGACGTGGGCTTCCTGCGCGAGGGCGCGGGCAAGGAATGCCCGCTGTTGCTGGCCCCCGGAGAGCGCGCTGATCTGCCGACCGGCCAGCTCGGTGAGCTCCATGCGTGCGAGCGCCTTCTCCACGGCCGCGTCATCCGCCGCGCCGAATCGCCGCCACCAGCCGAGGCGCGTGTAGCGCCCCATCTCCGCGAGGCCGCGCACGGTCACCGGGAAATCCCAGTCGATCGCCTCGCGCTGCGGGAGGTAGGCGATGTCGTGCCGATGCGCGCCGTGGCCGCCGAGTTCGATCGACCCGGCCTCGGGCCGGATCAGGCCAACGAGCGCCTTGAAGAACGACGTCTTCCCCGCGCCGTTCGGACCGAGCAGCGCGATGCATTTCCCGCACTGCAGCTCGAGCGTGACGTGGTGCACGGCGGGCACGCGATGGTAGGAGACCGTAAGGTCGCGGATCCGGAGACGATGCGAGGCCATGCGTTATTTGAAGGTGAGAACTTCGCTGACCGCGCCGTCGCCCCACACCGTCTGCGCGGAAGGTTCGTCATCGCCGCGGGCAACCTCGAGTTTCACGGCCGCCGTCTGGCCGAAGGACCACTTTGCGTCGACGACGAGATCCACTCCCTCCGTCGAAAAGGGCATTTCGACGACCGATTCGACCGGCGACGTCGAGGCGTCGCCCCGCCAGATCACCTTGCCGAGGTGGGACACGGAAAACGAGAGCGGCACCGCCGTGGACGTGAGTCGCAGATGAACGGCAGAAGCTTTCGTCGCCGGCGCCTCGGGCGCGGCCGTCGGCGCCGGCCGGCTGACCGTGAGGCTCCGCAACGGAACGAGCAGGAAAAGCAGCGCAGCCACCATGAGGGCCGCACGAAACAGGGGAGAGCCGCGCACGATCTACTTTAAAGCCTCCACGATGGTCGTGACGTTGTGCCGCTGCATCTTCTCGTAGGTGTCGGCGTCCACCCCGGGCCCGTCGGCATACAATGTGCCGCCGATCTTCGCCCCGGTCTCACGCGTGATCTGCGAGCTCACCTTAGGATTGAGCGTGTCCTCGAGAAAGATGGCCTTCACGCCTTCCTTGCGAATGACGTCAATGAGATCGTTCACCTGCCGGGTGGAAGCCTCCTGGTCGGGATCGATCCCCTCGATGGCATAAATTTTGAAGCCGTAGTCTCGAGCGAAATATTGAAAGGCGTCATGCGACGTCACCAGCTCGCGCTTGTCACGCGGGAGGAGCGCAACCTGTTGCTTGATCCAGCGATTCAAGGCCGCGAGTTGCGCAAGGGATGCGGCCGCATTCTTCTGAAACTTCGCGGCCGACGCCGGATCGGCGGCGACAAGCGCATCGCGAACGATCCGCGTGGCGCGCTCGACGTTCGTCACGCTCTGCCACCAGTGGGGGTCTTCACTGTGCTCGCCACCAGAAAAGGCGAGTGATGGAAGCTGATCCCCGACCTTGAGCAAAACGGCGTCGCTGCCCGACGCGGCCTGCAGTTTGTCGAGGTAATGCTCGAGATGCTTGCCGGAGGCGAGGATAAGCCGGGCGCCAGCGAGCTGCTTCAGATCACCGGGCGTCGGCTGGTATTCGTGGGGATCGACGCCGGGCTTCACGAGGCCAATCACCGTCACCGCATCGCCGCCGACCGTCCGCGCGATCTCGGTGAGGATCGCCGAGAAGGAGACCACCTTCACCGTCTCGGCCGCGGGCAGCGGCGCAAGCGAAACCGTCAGAAGGGCAAACAGGGCGAAAAACTTCTTCATGCACAAAGACTAGATCACCCGATCGTTATCGCAAGTGTCTTTTGTAAGGAATCCACCTTTGATTACGCGTGGATTGCACGGGCACGCTGATCGCGTTAGTTTTTCTTCGTGAAATCCCTGCCGTTGGAGGACCGCGTCGAATGGGCGCTGAATTTCTGCCGCGAGAAGGGCATGCGCCGCACGCATGCGCTCCGGCAGATCCTGCGCACGCTCTTCAAGCTCGGCCGGCCGATCGGCTGGGCGAATCTCGCGAAGGAGCCGGCGCTGGCGGATTCCTGCGATCCCTCATCGATCTTCCGCATTCTCGTGAAACTCGAGGAGATCGGCCTCGTGCGGCGGATGGGCTCACCGGAGCGCTCGTATTACTTCATGCTCACGCTGCCGGGCGAGCACCATGAACACATCATTTGCCGCGAGTGCGGGAAGATCGAGAATCTCGAGGTGGAGTGCCCGGTCGAGAAACTCGAGAAGAAGGTGAAATCGACGACCGGATACAGCGACGTGTATCACGAGCTCGAGTTCTTCGGGGTGTGCCCGACCTGCCAGACGGCCTAAGCCGCGGGCAGCGTCACGATAAACGTCGCGCCGGCGCCAAACTGGCTGTCGCAGCGAACCGTTCCTCCCATGCCCTCGGCCATCAATTTCACGATGGAAAGGCCGAGACCGACGGAATGTTCATGGCTCGCGGAGCGGTCTCCGAGGCGGGTGAACGGACGAAACAACTGGCGCTGATCCTCGGTGGACAGACCCGGGCCTTCATCGCGCACGGAAATCACCACGTCGCCATCGGTTCCCGCGTGGACATCGAGCCAGATGCTGGAATGCGGCACGGAATATTTGACCGCGTTCGACACGAGATTCGTGAGGATCTGGCGGCAGGCGGTCCCGTCTCCGCAGATCACGCTGTCATCGGTTTTCGCGAAAAAGCGCAGGTTCTTCACCCTCGCGGCAAGCTGGTGGGCGTGGATCGCAAAATCGAGCAGCGGCCCGGTTTCGACCGGCTCTTTCTGGAGCGTGAGCTGGCGCCGCTCGAGGGCGTCGATGTTCAAAAGATTCTGGGCGAGCGCGATCATGTGCTCGGCCTCCACCCCGATGTCGCGCAGCAATTCGCTCATATCATCCGCCGGAGGGGCAGGGGTGTCTGCGAAGAGCCGGGAAACCGTGACGACGTTTCCAAAGGCGCCGCGGATGTCATGCGAGACGATGCCGAGGAAGCGATTCTTGTCCTCGTTCAACCGCCGGAGGTGCTTGCTGAGACGCTCGAGCTGATGGTTGTAGGTGAGCAGCATGTCGCGCGCGGCCTTGAGGTCGAGATGCGTGCGCACGCGGGCGACGAGCTCGTCGGCCTTGAACGGCTTCGTGATGTAATCGACGGCGCCGAGTTGGAAGCCCTGAAGAACGTCGTCCGTATCCGCGCGGGCCGTGATGAAGATCACGGGGATGTCGGCGGACTCCGGGTCCGCCTTCAGCGCGCGACAGACCTCCAGGCCGTCCATGATGGGCATCATGATGTCGAGGAGGATGATGTCGGGCTTGCGATTGCGGACGAGGGCGATGGCCCGCGCGCCACTGGGCGCGGCGAGAATTTCGTAACCGGCCTTCGTGAGATGGCCGGCCAGCACCTGCAGATTTTCCGGAAGATCGTCCACAATGAGCACCAGTCGCTTTCGCGACGTGAGCGAGGCATCGGGTTGATTGGAGGGAGGAGCGATCATGGCTGGACAGGAGAACCATTGTGAATCTCACCGGTCAGAATTGCAAATTCCTGCAAGACAGTTTCCATCCCGGCGAGATCGAAACGCCCTGCGCAGGCGGCCAGGCGACGCCCGTAATCCCGCAGGAGCGGGTGGTAATATTCGTCGCCGAGCGACTCGAGATGACGCCCAAAACTCTCCACTTCGCCCATTAGCGGCGCGTGCATGAGCGTCTCCCAGGTCTCGCGACAGCGCTCGAGATGAGGGCGGAGTTCCTCCAGCCTCGCGGCGGGCAGGGGAGCGGTGGAAGGAGCGGGCTCCGGCACCGGGGCGGGCTCGACGGCCTTGCTTTCCGCCCGCACGCGGCAAAAATTGCGCATCTGGCCGGCCAGATCTCCGCGACTGATCGGCTTTCGCAGGTAGCCGTCGCAGATCGGCTTGAGCGCAGCCTCCTCGCTCTGCATTGCGGAGGCGGTGATCACGATGATCGGGATGTGCCGCAACTCTTCGTCGGCCTTGAGCAGGCGGGTGGCCTGCACGCCATCCATCACCGGCATGCGCACGTCCATGAGGATGACATCGGGGCGTTCGCGGCGGGCGAGGTCGATCGCCTCGCGGCCATTCGACGCCTCGACGAGCTGGTGATCCGTGCCGAAGAAAAACGCGCGGATGAGATCCCGGTTCATCATCACGTCATCGGCGACGAGCACCTTGCATGGCTCCAGATCGGCGAGGTCGTAAGCCTGCACGGCCGGTGCGGCCCCGGGCTGGGGCAGGGGAGCCGCGGCGAGCTTGATCTCGGGAAACGAGAACCGGAACGTGCTGCCGTGGCCCACCTGGCTGCGAATGGAAATCTGCCCGTGCATCATTTCCACGAGCCGTTTCGTAATGGTGAGGCCCAGGCCAGTGCCGCCGTATTTCTTCGTGCTCTGGCCGCTCTGCTGCGTGAACTCCTCGAAGATGCTCTGCTGCTCGTGCTCGGAAATGCCGATGCCGGTGTCCTCGACCTCGATCGTCAATTCCACGGCGTCGTGCCGCGCGTCGAACGGGCCGGTGAAAACCCGCAGCGTCACGCCGCCGCGCTCGGTGAACTTGAGAGCGTTGCCGACGACGTTGAAGAGAATCTGCCGCAGGCGGACCTCGTCGAGGAGCAGGCTGGCCGGCACCTCGGGCGCAATCTCGAGAGCGAGCGCGAGATCCTTTTGCTCGGCTTTCTGCGAAAAGATGTGCTGCACGTCCCGCAGCACCACGCGGATGTCGATGGCGTCGTATTCGAGCCGCAGCTTGCCCGCCTCGATTTTCGAGAGATCGAGGATGTCGTTGATGAGCGCAAGCAGGGTGCGGCCGCTCGACGTGATCGCATCCACGTAACTCTGCTCCCGATTGCCATGGGTGAGGCCGCGCAGCAGCTCGGCGAAACCGAGGATCGCATTCATCGGCGTGCGAATCTCGTGGCTCATGTTCGCAAGGAACTCGGATTTCGCGCGGTTCGCGGACTCCGCGCTGGCGATCGCGTGCTGAAGCGCGGATTCGGCGCGCTTCTTCTGCGTGATGTCGCGCACGAGGCCTTCGTAGTAGCGCGGCCGGCCTTCGGCGTCGGTGACAACGCGGGCGTTCTCGTTGATCCAGACCGTCGATCCGTCCGCACAGCGCACCTCGGATTCGAAATCCGTGACGACGCCGTCGCGCTCGATGCGATCACGAAACTCCTGCCGGCGCTGCGGGTCGACGTAGAGACTCGTCGCACTGACCATGTGCTCCGTGAAGTCCGCGACCGACGCGTATTTGTAGATGCTGGCGAGCGCGGAGTTCGCCTCGAGGTAGTGGCCATCGAGATCCGTGCGGAAAATGCCGTCCACGGACCCCTCGAAAATCCCGCGGTAATTGCGGCCGGCATCGATCAGCTGCCGCGCAACGGCATTGAAAGCCTGGCCGACCTGCCCCAGCTCGTCGCGAGTATCGAGCTGGACGAGAATGTCGTCGTCGCCGGCCTTCATCCGCTCCGTCGCCTCCTGCAACGTGTGCACGGTGCCGATGATCGAGCGGTAGAAGGCGATCCAGAGATAGGTCACCGCGAGGATTGCCACGAACGCGACGGCGAACAGGGCGATCAACTGACTGCGCAGCGAGACGATGCGATGCTCGAGGACGACTTTCAGCTGCCCGGCGGCCCGCTGCCAGAGGCGTGTGTTGCTCGCGAGCACGAGCGCGGCGGCCTTTTGATATTGGTCCGCGCTGAACCGCGCCCGACCGCCGGGCTCGGCGGTGTCGTCGATCAGCCGCAGGAGCGAGCGGGTGGCCGCGGAGAATTGCGCGAGCGGCTGATCGAGCGCCGCTTGCACGGTCTGGCTGCGGTTGTTTGCGAAGGCCACGCCGAGACCGCGCTCGAGTTTCTCGAGATGAAAGCGGAGCAGACCGCCCTGCGTAAGGAGGCTGTTGAAGTCCGATTCGTCGAGGGCGGGAGCGCCGACCGCCCCGCCCTGCGCGCCGACAATTCGCGTCGTGCGGGCGACCATGCTGGAGCTCTCGGGAAGTTTCAGCAGGATCGCATCCATCAGGTAATACGAGTCGAGATCGGGATCGAGAATGAGGGTGCTCTGGTCGCCGACGTAGGCGCTGAGGTCCTCGACATCGGCATTGAGCTTCTGGAACTGCTGGTCGCTGATCTCGGGAGTGAGCTTCGGGAGCTGCGTCTTCAGGTCCTCCCAGGACGCGCGGAGAATGCGGAGGCGCTTCGTCGTATCGAGTCGATTGCCGAGGGTTTCGTCGACCTCGCCGAGGGCGGCGAGCAGGGAATCCATCTCGGTCTGCCGCGTGGAATAATGCTGGATGGCGAGCGGCTGCTTCTCCAGGTAGGCGCCGGCGAGCGACGCGGCCTGCGGCAGCTCGTCGTGGATGGCATTCAGCGGCGCCAAATAATCGACGCCGTCGATTTCCAGCTGCGCGACGCGGATTTGCTCCTGAATGCGCGCGTTCAGGAAGATCAGCACCAGCACGAGCGGCAGCGCAAAGAACAGGCTGATGAGGATGAATTTGTGGGGAAACGTCAGCCGGTTCAGCAGTCGAATCGCCGGTGAGAATCCGGATGACGAGCGGCGGGGGCGGGACATTTCCCGCTATTTTCGTCTCTTTCCGCGGAGAGGCAAGCGCCCACGAGCGGCGACAGCCTCCCCCGCTTGCCGAACGCCCAAATCGCCCTATCGTCCTCGCATCGGGCGCAACCGTGGCCGATTCCTCGTGTTTTCCTGCGTATGCGGCTCCTCACCCTCCCGATTTCCCTGTCCCTGGCGCTGCTTGTTTCCGGTTGCGGAAAACGCGAACGCGCGGCCGCTCCCCCGCCGCCCGTCCCTGTGGAGCTGGCGACCGTCGAGGAACGCACCGTGCCCGTCGAGTTGCGCACGATCGGCGCCGTCGAACCCATCGCGACCGTGCAACTCAAGTCCAAGGTCCAGGGCGAAATCACGAAGGTCCTCTTTGCTGACGGCGCGGTGGTGCAGGCCGGCCAGCCGCTTTTCGAGATCGACCCACGCCCGTTCGAGGTCACCCTGCGGCGCGCCGAGGCCGATCTCGCGCAGGCCCAGAACGAGGCCAAAAACGCCCAGGATCAGGCAAATCGCTACACGAAGCTGAACACCCAGGGCGTCGCTTCGAAGGAACAATACGCCCAATACCTCACCACCGCCGCGTCCACGAAGTCCGTGCTCGCCGCCCGCCAGGCCGACGTGGATACCGCCCGGCTCTCGCTCGAATGGGCCACCATCACCGCGCCCATCAGCGGACGCGCCGGCGCCGCGTTGCTGAAAGCGGGCAACATCGTGCAGGCAAACACCGACATCCTCACGATCATCAACCAGATGCAGCCCATCTACGTGAGCTTCTCGCTGCCGGAAACTCAGCTCGCCGAGGTGCGCGCGTGGATCAGCAAGGCGCCGGTCGGCGTCACCGCATTCGACCCCGATTCGGGCAAACCGCTCGGCGCCGGCGTGCTCGATTTCGTGGATAACGTCGTCGATCGCCAGAGCGGCATGATCGCGCTGAAGGCCACGTTTCCGAATCCCTCGGAGACGCTCTGGCCCGGCCAGTTCGTCGACGTCGTCGTGAAACTCACCGACGAACCTGGCGTCCTCGTCGTGCCGTCCACGGCCATCATGGAAGGCCAGAACGGCGCGCAGGTCTTCGTCGTGAAGGACGGCGTCGCGACGCTGCGAAAAGTCGAGACCGAGCGCACCATCGGCGACCACACCGTCATTCGCTCCGGCCTCGCGGCAGGAGAATCCGTCATCGCCAGCGGCCAGCTTCGCGTCGCCACCGGCGCGAAGGTCACCTCGGCCAAACCCGCCGAGGCCGCGCCGGCCTCGACCCCGCGCTAACGCCGCCTGGAATGAGCCTCACCGATCCCTTCGTTCGCCGCCCGATCATGACGACGCTCGTCATGCTCGCGATCCTCGGCTTCGGCATCCTCGCCTACACGAAGCTGCCCGTCAGCAACCTGCCGAACGTCGATTTCCCCACGATCACCGTCTCCGCGAGTCTCCCGGGCGCAAATCCCGAAACGATGGCCTCCGCCGTCGCCACGCCGCTGGAAAAGCAATTCTCCTCCATCGCCGGCATCGACTCGATGTCCTCCTCCAGCGCTCTCGGCTCCACCAGCATCACGCTGCAATTCGCGCTTTCGCGCAACATCGACGCCGCCGCGCAGGATGTGCAGACCGCCATCTCCAGCGCCATCCGCGACCTGCCCACGGACCTGCCCACGCCGCCCTCGTTCCGCAAGGTGAACCCCGCCGAGCAGCCCATCCTGCTCATCGCCGCCACGTCGGATTCCCTCGCGCTCAGCAAGGTCGACGAATACGCGGAGACCCTCGTCGGTCAGCGCCTCTCGACGATCACCGGCGTCGCCCAGGTCGACATCTACGGCTCGCAAAAGTTCGCCGTCCGCGTGCAGGTCGATCCGCGGGAACTCGCCACCCGCGGCATCGGCCTCGACGAGATCGAGACCGCCATCCAGGGCGCGAATACGAACCAATCCACCGGCACGCTGGACGCCGGCTCGAAGACGCGCACCATCCAGGCCACCGGCCAGCTCGCTGACGCCGCCGATTTTCGCCGCGTCATCGTCTCCTACCGCAACGGTTCGCCGATCCGCCTCGAGCAGCTCGCCCACGTCGTCGACAGCGTCGAGGACGACAAGAACCTCGGCTGGTTCAACAACGAACGCGGCGTCATCCTTGCCGTCCAGCGCCAGCCCGGCGCAAACACCGTCGAGGTCATCGACCGGATCCTCGCGCAGCTTCCCACGATCCGCGCGCAGATCCCCGCCGGCGTGAAGCTCGACATCGTCTACGACCGCTCGCAATCCATCCGCGCGTCGCTCCACGACGTCCAGTTCACCCTCGTGCTCGCCGTCGCGCTCGTCGTCCTCGTCATCTTCCTTTTCCTTCGCAACCTCCGCGCCACGTTCATCCCCAGCGCCGCCATCCCGCTCTCGATCATCGGCACCTTCGGCGTCATCTACCTCCTCGACTTCAGCGTGAACAATTTCACGCTCCTCGCCCTCACGCTCGCCGTCGGCTTCGTCGTCGACGACGCCATCGTCGTCCTCGAGAACATCGTCCGCCACATCGAGCTCGGCGAGAAGCCATGGGACGCCGCGCTCGCGGGCGGCCGCGAGATCGGCTTCACCGTCCTGTCGATGACGCTGTCCCTCACCGCCGTCTTCATTCCCGTGCTCTTCATGGGCGGCATCCTCGGCCGCCTCCTCAACGAATTTGCCGTCACCATCGCCGTCGCCATCCTTGTCTCCGGCGTCGTCTCCCTCTCGCTCACGCCCATGCTCTGCAGCCGCTTCCTGCGGGCTCACAAATCCGAAGGGCGACACGAGCGGGAGCAAGGGAATCAATCCAAAATCCAAAATCCAAAATCTCGCGTCCTCGCATTCTACGAGTCCACCCTGCGCCTCGCCCTCCGCCACCACCTCGTGGTCACCGCTCTCGCTGTCGTCATGGCCGGCGTCACCGCGTGGATGTTCCTCCAGGCGCCGAAGGGCTTCCTGCCGAACGAGGATGCCAGCCGCATCATGATCTCCACCGAGGCCGAGCAGGGTATCGCCTTCGAGAAGATGATCGCCCTCCAGCAGGAGGCCGCCGACATCGTCGCAAAGAATCCCGCCGTCCAGGGCTTCATCTCCCGCATCGGCGGCAACAACGCCGCCACGAACACCGGCCGCCTCATCGTCACCCTGAAGCCCCGCAGCCAGCGCGGCCCCATCGAGGACGTCGTCCGCGAGTTCCGCCGCGAACTCGCCGGCATCCCCGGCTTGAAAACCTTCCCGCAGAATCCGCCCACCATTCGCATCGGCGGCACCCAGTCCAAGAGCCTCTACCAGTTCACCCTCTTCGGCCCCGATCTCGACGCCCTTTACGCCGCCGCCGACGTCATGCAGGCCCGCATGGACAGGATCCCCGGCATCGTCGACGTCACCAGCGATCTTCAGATCACCAGCCCGCAGGTCCTCGTCGATATCCACCGCGACAAGGCCTCCACCCTCGGCATCACCGCCGCGCAGATCGAGTCCACCCTCGGCAGCGCCTACGGCGCCCGGCAGATCTCCACCATCTACACCCCGACGGACCAATACCGCGTCATCCTCGAGGCCGCCGACCGCTTCAAGCGCGAGTCGCTCGACCTCGACCGCCTCTACGTCCGCTCCGCCACCACCGGCCGCCTCGTCGCGCTGAACACCGTCGCCACCATCACGCAGAAGGTCGGCCCGCTCACCGTCCAGCACCTCGGCCAGCTCCCCGCCGTCACCCTTTCCTTCGACCTCGCCAGCGGCGTCTCCCTCAGCCAGGTCGTCCCGCAGATCGAGCGCGCCGCCGCCGAGGCCCTCCCCGCCGAGATCAGCACCCAGTTCCAGGGCACCGCCCAGGCCTACCAGTCCTCCCTCGGCAACCTCGGCTTCCTCCTCGTGATGGCCGTGCTCATCATCTACCTCGTCCTCGGCATCCTCTACGAAAGCTTCGTCCACCCCTTCACGATTCTCTCCGGCCTGCCCTCCGCCGGCTTCGGCGCGCTCCTCACCCTCTGGCTCTTCGGCGCCGAGCTCAACGTCTACGGCTTCGTCGGCCTGCTCATGCTCATCGGCATCGTCAAAAAGAACGCCATCATGATGATCGACTTCGCCCTCGACGCCCAACGCCGCGAAGGCAAGTCCCCCGCCGACGCCATCTTCCAAGCCTGCGTCGTCCGCTTCCGCCCCATCATGATGACCACCCTCGCCGCCACCATGGGCGCCCTGCCCATCGCCCTGGCATACGGCGCCGACGGCGAGGCCCGCCAGCCCCTCGGCCTCGTCATCGTCGGCGGTCTCCTCCTCAGCCAGCTCGTCACCCTGTATTTGACGCCCGTCATTTACCTCTACTTCGAGCGCCTCCAGGCCCGCCTCACCCGCGGCCGGCCGTCAAACCCGAATCACCCCTCCACGTCCCCCGCTCCGATTGCGGCCTGAAAACCCGTTCCGCTTGGAGGGAATCGCTTCGTCGGCTCCGCGGAATCCCAAAAAGCAGCTCCAATTTCTCCAAAACCGCCGCCGATCAGGGATATTTTGGATCATTCCACGAGTGTTGGATCGGTGAGCCACGAGACCTCGCCATCCCTGCCCAACGAAAGCTTCCCGTCCAAGCCCCGTGCTAGCATCGCCAGAGACATCCGCCGATTCGCCTCGTCTCGGAAAATCTCCCTCCCACCGATTCTTGCGCGCCATCACATGGTGAAACGCCTCGGGGTATTCAATGCACAGCCGTCCCGGCATGCCTCAGAAAGAACTTAACCCGCCTTAATCTCTCAAAATTGTTGATCGCCTCCCCTTTGATTTCACGAACACCCAGCTGATTTCTTCAGACCAACTACAGACGATGATTCGATGAATGTGGCTCCGCCGGCCCCCATCGCGATCGCCTCACCATCTCTGCTTCCCCATTTACCTTTGTTTATCTCGGTTCGCACCGCTCACCAACTTGTCTTTATCAGCGCCATCTGAATATTTTCGTCGAACACTAACGCCCTAAGCTTATCAGCATTCCTTGCTTCACTCCTCCCGCTCGCTACCGACTGACCGTTCTCAAATTCGACTGCCAGCTTAATCTGAAGATCAGTTTTTCCCCCAACATCCCATCGGATAATCTCAGAAGCACCGCTTGGAATATCGGCGACGCTCAGTCTTAAATCCCCTTGAGTCAATATGGCCTTGCTAATTTTTTGACTTGTTTTGTTAACAATCTCGAGCTGAGCGAATTTATCAAACTTCGTTAGACGATTGCAGCCAGCCACGAAAATAAGACTTATCAACAGAGTCACAGAAACCACCAATTTTCTCATCTTGGCTTTGGGGGCAATGGTTGATTTGCAGGAACCGGGACTTGACCGGGCCAGTAATTTATAACGTTTTTAGGGGAAGAATTGCCTAGAAATCGGCCCGGCAAAACAGATTCCCATTTTACTCCCCATCCCATTCTTTTTGTTGCATATTTAACGAACGTATTACTATTGTTTCCCGGAGCGAGACCCAGTAAACCACCTTCTCCGGTGAAAGGATCTGAATATTTTGAATTCGGCCAGTTTTGCGGAGAATTCGGATCTTGAGAAGCATACTTATAAGCTTTTGCAATTTGCACAAGCTCGCGCCATTTCGCATCCATTTCCTCGTCGTCTTGAGACATGAACACCGCCGCGACGTCATCGCCACTAGTTTCAAGATACCGCATATATGCGATAGCAACTCGATCCTCGCTCCACGTTGACCATTCGCGCTGCGCACTCATATGATCAGTCCGCCTCCAAATTTTCCAATCATTTTCGGCTCGGTCACCGTATGATGGGCTCCTCATCAAATCAACTGAAGCATTGATCTCTCCTCCTCCACTTTGAATCTCGCTCAAAGTATAGTGCTTATTCAAGTCCGCTTCAAAATCACCTTTGAAATAAACAAGGATAGCGTGTTTTAGCCCAAGCTGAATTTCCGATCCCGTGACGGCAATGAACGAGCACAGCCCGAACGGATCGAGATGATTGACCAAATCGTTCCCTACGAATCCGTATAAATTTAATCCACCTTTTTCCCCAATAGGATCGAGGCTTAACCACCTTCCCGTTTCAGGATTATAATACCGATACCCGTAATACAGCAGCCCAGTTTCCCAATCCGTGAATTTGCTGCTAAATCCAAACGGATTGAGCGCGGCATACTCCCCGCTAGCCCGGATAACTTCGCCGAATGGCCCGTATTCATAATCCGCCACACTCTGCCCGTTGCTGGTATCCACAAGGCGGATGACATTGCCATTCAAATCACTGGCTACCTCGAACGTCTTGTTTGCGTAGTAGTTGCGCTCCAAGAGCAGGCCGCCCACGCCGCCGGCTGCCTCCAAGCTGCCGCTGGCATCCAGACCCCACGCGTAGCTGCGGATCGGCTGGCCCGCATCGCCCACCTCGGCTTGCAGCAGCCAGCCGTTCCACAGGAATCGCGTGTGGTCGTGCAGCAGCCAGGCGCTATTCACCCACTGGTAAACGAACTTTTCCACCCGCCGGCCCTGCCAGTCGTAGCGGAACGTCAACTTGCGCTTCTGCGCGGCGGGCACCGTCGGCACGCTTTCCATCGCCACGAGCCGGTTCTCGGCGTCCCACGAGTAGCTCCACAACCCATCCGACACGAGGTTGCCGTCGTTGTCATACCCGAAGCTCTCCGGCGTCTTTGCCACCAGCGCCGTGCGCGCGCGCGTCGTCGTCCCACTCGCCAGCGTCGCCGCGATCGTCTCCGCCACACTCACCGGGCCCGAGGTGTTGCTCGCCGTGAGCAGTTTGTAAAAATACCCGCCCTTGCGGCTCGTCGCCGCGCCGTTCACCGTCACTGTCGCGCCCGGGTTCGCGCTTCCCATCACGTCCACCGCTCCGGGCACCGTGCGGCTCGTGATCTGGTTCAACGCATTGGCAGTGTAGGTCGCCGTGCGCCCGTTCACCGTCGTGCCCGTTGCTCCGCTGCGGTTCCCCGCTCCGTCGTAGGCATACCCGTATTGCTGCCCCTCCACCGCGCTCGCGTCGCTCCATTTCCGGCCTCCGCTCGTCACCTGCCCGAGGTCGTCGTAGCCGATCGTCCATTTCGACCCATCGTCCCACGCAATCTCCTTGCGCCGGTTCCGGCTGTCGAACTGCGTCGTATCCAGACTGCGCGTGCCTGCCGCCGCCGTGTGCGTGATTTTTTGAAGCCGGTTCGAGCCGTCCCACAGGCGCGTGCTCGTCATCCCGCCGGTGAAGGTCGTCGTCAACAGGAGATCGGAGTTCGGCACATATCCGTAGGTCGCCGTCCCGAAAACCCCCATCTTGACCGTCTGCAGCCGACTGCTGGGATCGTATTGATAACTCACAGACTGACCCCAACTCCCGGTCGTGCCCGTAACGGCGCTCACCCGTCCAGAAGCATCGAATTTCCGGCTGTTCGCCACTCCCGCCAGCGGCCCGAGCGTGATCGCCTCGCTTTCCTCGCCCAACGTGTAACCGAGCAGATGTTTGCCGGCCGCGTCCGTCACCTTCGCGGGTCGGTTGATCCGGTCGTAGGTGATGCTCACGTCCGGGGTCGCATCCGCGTAGTCCATCGTCTTCACGTTACCTCGCTCGTCGAAAGCGTATATCGTCACAATATTCCGCGCGTTCGTGCGATGAAAGAGGTGATTGTCCGCCGTGTAGTCGTATTGCACATGCTTTACCGCGGCGTCGGTCTTTGTCGTCAATAAACCCGTGGCCGGATTGTAGGTCCACGTGGTTTTGTCGCTCGCGCCCGCCGTGCGATAGGTGTAAAGCTCCGTCCGATCGCCGTAACTGTCGATCGTCAGCGTCATCTTGTAAACGCCCGTTCCGGAGATCCCCGTGAGAAAGCCCCGCAGATCGTAGCCGCGCACCTCCGTCTTCCCGTCCGCATACGTCGTCGTGAAGAGCTGCCCGGCCCCTGGCTGGCCCGCCGGCACATACTGGTAGCTGGTGGATTGGCCCGCCACCGTCTGCGAGGTGAGGAATGCCCCGGTGTAAACCGGGTCCGTGATCACTCCGCGCGGGTCGGTCATTTTATCGAGGCGGCCCAGGCCGTCGTATTCGTAGGAGGTGGGTTGCGCCACGGTCGTCGTGCTGGCGGATATCAAGCGGCCCGCGACCGTCGTTGCCACGGCCGGCGTGGAGGAATCCGACGCCACGGTGGTGGCCGTCACGGTCTGCGTGGCGCGGTTCACCACGGAGGTCGTGGTGGTGGCCTTCCCATAGCGATCGACCTGCACCGTGCGGTCGAGCATGGTCGCCCCGCCACCGCCGAAGAGGGACTTTTGCGAGGAAAAAGGCGTGGGGGCGCCGTCGGCTCCCTCGTAGCGGGAAACGCTGCGCACGGCACACCAATAGCCGGAATCGGTCGCGTAGGTGGCGCTGAAATCCGTCACCTCGTCGGTGCCGGCGACATCAAGCGTGCCATTGCCATTCACGTCGCGACCTTGCCGCGAAAGCTGGCCCAACTCGTCGTATTCGAAGAGTTCCGCCGCTTCCCCCGGCACGGTGCGTCCCGTGCGCAGGCCGCGCAGGTCCACCGTGATGATGCTCGCGAGCGTCGTGCCCGTGTAGCCGGGGCGTTCCTCGCGCACGAGATCGCCGAGGACGTTCGTGTAGGTCTTTGTCCACCGCGGCGAGGCGGCGCTGCCCACGAACTCCTGCGTCCACTGCCCGTTGGCATCCGCCCCGTAGTCGTAATACTTCGCGATCACGCCCGTGCCGGTAATGCTTTTCACCGTGCCGTCCGCATAGTGGTCGGTGATCTCGGTCCCCCCGCTCGGTAGCGTGCGGGTGACCGTGCGACCGCCATTCGTGTAAGTGGTAGTCGTCGTGAGACCTTCCTCCGTCGTTTCGGAGGTCACCCGGCCCGCGGCGTCGTAACCCGTGGAACTCGTCAACGTCAGTCCGCCACCGGTGCGAGTGACGCTGCGCACGCGATCCTCCGCGTCGTAGGTGTAGGTCGTCGAAATACCCTGGCGGCTTTCGGTCTGCACCCGGCCGAGGGCATCGTAGGCCGTGTAGGTAGTCGGGATGCCCTGCTCGTCCTTTTCCCAATCCTTCCGATTTCCCGTCCAAGCAGCCTCGTAAAGAACGCGCCCATCCTTCGTGCTGCTGGTCAGCCTTCCTTCGGCGTTGTAACCGTGGACTGTCTTCGTGACGGGGACATAAGACCCACTCAAATAAACCTGCGCCTGCTCCTCGAGCACGAGGCCACCAGGACTGAGGATCAAGATTTCCCGAGTGGTCTTTTCGGTAATGCCCTCGGGCGAGGCGTCCGTGCCATGCGTAATGGTCTTGCGCAAATAGGCGCCCGACCCGGCGGTGAATGCGCCTCCGCTGTAAGTGCCAAGTTCATATCCATAATGGTCCGCCCGCCCATCAGCGAAGACCTCTTCGGCGATCTGGTTCGTGAATGGAGCGACGGCATATCCGGTGTAGGTGACGACCTCCGATTCGTTGCGCAAGGCGGGATGATCATACACCGATTCCCCCGGCTGGCCGTTTACATCTTCATAGTAGGCATAGCGGCTGGCGGTGTCGCCAAGCCCCTGACCGAACGCAGTAACCGTTTCGCCCGCGGGAACCGTGGAAAAAACGGAAACTCCGCCGTAATAACCCCCTGGATAGGATGACGCATAATAGTTGTGCTGAACGTAATTCGACAGATTAATCTGCGGCGTTGCCGGAGCGTCCTTTCCCGGACGGTAAGTCTTATCGAGATTCCCGTAACTAAATTGGTTGCTGCTGTATTCGTAGAACTCCCAATATCCATCCGATCGAGCGAAAGACTTTACATGGCGATAGCCGCCGCCGTCGGCGATATTCTCGTAAAATGTGTAATCCGTCGTGATCGGCGAGCCATCGGGGTCTTCAATGCGTTGGACGATCTCCATTCCCCACGCGAACATATGCTTCGTTTCGATGGTCTTGAGCGCCACGATGCCGGTGGCCGGATCGGTCACAGTCCGCGTGACCTTTTTGTCGCCGTTAACGAGATTCATCGTGCTCAGTGTCTCCAAACGGCCCCCCCCGCGATTATAGCTCCATGCCTCGGTTGCGGCATCATGGGTGAAAGCGTTTACCGTGGTGATACCGCCACGAGTTTCCGAAATGCTCACAGCTCCGGCGGGCGCTCCACTGGGATTTTCCACCGTCCATGTTACATAGGGCGAACCGGAGGGCACATAGGCACCGTTCACCTTGCTGCCGGTAAGATAAAAGCGAATTTCGTATTTGGTTGCGCTTAGCGTGACGATATCGGCCAGGCATTCCGGCGACTTGATTTGCTGCAGAACGCCCGCATTACGAATGACATCAACTTCGGCTGAAGGCGAAACATAACGCAAGGCGGCCGGGGTATAGGAGTTCGCCGTGATCGCTCCCTCCGAAAGCATCAAGCTGCCCGCCGATTCGCCGGACGATAGCCCGCCCATGGAGAACTGCCAATGCACGCTCTTCAACCCACCATCGCCATCCCCTCCAGTTCCCGAGCCTCCATTATCGCTTTTGGGAACAACGACGACCGACCATGTTTTCTCGGGTCGATTTTTGCAGCCGGGATCGTTCTCAAATGTATCGTTAATGTCGGTTTGTTCGACATCGTCGACTTTGACTTTGTAGCATCCCTCCACCTTCAGGTTAATGTGCAGCGTGCTATATGTCGCCGCAGGAACCTTCAGCGTCATCGCTTGTCCGGGCTTGATGTCGAGGGTTTCGACATTCGTCATTCCATAACCACACGCCACTCCGCTCCCATCGACCGTCTTGTTATTTGACGATTGGCTATCATCGGTCAAGACAACCGAATAAGCTCCGTCCGCGCAAAAATCCCCATAGAATGTGATCGGAACTTTCCCTTCGCAACTCGCACAGCCCATCGCGAATCGCGAAAGGATCAGAGCGGAAATAGCGACTAGTGATCTTAAACTTAGCTTCATGACTTAGTAGGCGGAAAAGATGTCGAGGGCGCGATCCGTGGCGTCGGCCTTGGAATCGACGGTGAAGGAACTGCGGCCGGAGAGATGCTCCAGCGTGCGGCCCATGCCATCGAAGTCGGGGTCTTCCGCGCGATTGTCGATGGTGGGGCTGGGCCCATTTATCTGCTCCCAGCTGTCAGGCATAAGGTCCTGGTCGCTATCGGCCCGAGCAGGGCTCGTCGTGGTCTCCGCGCCATCGAGAATCCCATCGCCATCGGTATCGCTCTTCGTCGGGTCCGTGCCCGCCAGGTATTCCTGAATGTTCGTCAGTGTATCGCCATCGCCATTGGCTCCCGGCAACGCGCCGCCAGGCCCGAAGTAGAAGTCCTCCCACTCGTCCGGCATGCCGTCCCCATCTGAATCTCCGACAGCGGAGGCATTGTAATTCTGACTGACCTCCCCGGCCGTTAGCTCGTAGTTGAAAATTTCCACTTCATCGAGGGCGCCGTAGATGGGCTGCCCCCCGGGGGATTCGTTGCCGAGAATGAGCCCCTTCGCGACAATATCGGCGGCCTTGGGCGAATAGGACCAATTCGGGGAATCTTCACCGGCAAGGACTCCATCGAGGTAGGTCTTGCGCGTGGTGCCGGACCACGTCACGACGACTTGATGCCAGGTCTGGGAAGACCACGTAAACGGCGTGGTGGTGGGATACTCGGTGTAGTGTCCGTTGCCATCGTGCTCGGAATAGATGATCGAGGGCTCGGTGGCATTGAAGAGGAGCATGGCATAAGCCTTCCCTGTTCCCCATGACCCGCCGATCTCGAGGAGCCGGCTCCATGTGCCGCTCATCTGCGCGCTACTCCAGTCCGGCTTGATCCAAAGGCGCACGCTGCCGGTTTTGAAGCTGTAATTGAGCGACCCGTCGGGGCGCTTCCAGTCGTAATTCAGGACATCGCCGATCGCATCGACGCGCACGGCATTGCCCTTCCAGCCGGGAACCGATGTCACACCGCTTGCCGCACGAGGCAACTGCCCCTCGGCACTGGTGAAATTCGCGTCGTCCATCGGGAAATAGGCGATTCGTCGGGGAGTGACATCGCTGGCGTCCATGGGGTCAGTCCCGTCCATGGTGAGTTCCTGCCTGTCGCCCACGCCGTCGAAATCGCTGTCGGGGTTGCCGGCCGATAGCCCATCCGATAGCTCGGTCGCATTGGACAGGCCATCTCCGTCCGTGTCATCCGTGTTGCCGGGGCTCGTGTCCCCGAATTGGGCAATCTCCCAGATATCGGGCAGGCCATCTCCATCGGTATCGCCCGAGGCCAAACCAGCGACGTTGAAGCTGAAGACCATCTTGAGCTGGCCGATGTTTGCGAGGGCGTAGTTTTGGGCGACTGGCACGGGGGCCGCCGAGTTCCACGGATAATTGTCGGCCCAGTTTGCCGCGTAGCCGAAGTTTTTGAGGCTGTCCTTCGTATTGTAGCCAGCCGCGATCAGGCGGTCGTAAAAAGGCTTTGCCACGGCTTTGAGCTGGCCGATGGTCACCGGGGTATAGTTGTTGACTTGCGCCTGGGTTTGGAAGCCCGCCACCATCGCCGTGACCGCCGCTCCCGATCCTCCCGCCAGATTGGCATCGAGATAGGCTTTGGCTTGATACGCCACGTATTTCAGCTGACCCAGATTCACCGGGGCATAGTTGTTTGCTGTCGCGCCTGATTGGATGATCTGCGTGGCGGGAGCCGTCCACCATGCGGGAGGATTTCCCGCCAAGGCATTGCCAACCACCAAGGCACCAAGGCACCAAGAGAGGAATCTCCCGCCGCGGCGCGGAGACGCGGAGGGAATGCGGGCAGGTTTGCTCCCTCGGGAATTCTTCGCGCCTTCGCGCCTCTGCGTGCCACTATTCATAAAAACCCTTGGTGTCTGTGCCGGTGGCGAAAGCCCCTAATTCCCGAACTGCCCCATACTAATATCGCCTTGGGCCTTGCTCATGGTTACCGTGCCGTCTTTGAAAACGGTGAAGGCGTTATTGGGAGTAGCGCTGGTGCCGTTGCCTACGACAAACAGCGGGTCAACAGGAGTGCCTCCCGTCCCATCCCTCCACGCGGTTGGCGACGGAGCAGTCGTTCCATCCTTGGCTTTGTTAACGTTATATTGACCGACAACGAGCGAGTTAAACGAATCGGTCGTGGCGTATTGACCAATCTGGACGGATTTGTTTGCCGGCGTGTTGGAATTGCCCCCAACACGAAGATAGCTCGCGACTGTAGCATAAGTTCCAGCCTGGACATAAGTTCCAGCCTGGACACTGTAGGTGGCAGCAACAAGGCCATAGCTAGCAATAACATTGCCCGGGTTAGCAACGACATCCCCCGCGTGAAGACTGCCAGTCACGATCACTGCGATTCCAAATAGATAAATAATCTTTTTCATTTCGTTTTGGTTAGAATTTCACGCTTCCAATCGGCATCAAGTTGAGTCGACTTTTTCGCTGCTCTCTCGCTTCAGGCCACTTATATGGCCCATTTCCTTCAAAAATGACGATGAGAGTGTTTTCATCGGCCATCGCGCATGCCGACGCTAAGCTTGCCTTGGGACCCGATGACACTGTCTTGTAAGAGAAATCCCCGGCAAAAGAGTCATCTCCAGTGCTATTATCCACATAAATAACCCGATTTATGTTTGGAGATAATCCCGAGACGGTCACTTTTCCTTTTTGAAACTGTTGGATCGAGGAGGCTGCATCAAAGTTGACATGAATATTCCGATCCTCGACATCGGGATTCGAGCCGGTGACTTTCTCCACCGAGTCGGGGATTCCGTCCTTGTCCGCATCGGCGAAGAGCGGGTTCTCACCGGTGATGGACAGGGCATCCGCATAGGCGGGGCCGGCGGGGCTCGCCTGAAAGGACAGGGTGCCAGTTTTTGGCCGAGCCTTGCCGAGGAGCGGCTGGTCGATGAGGGCGAGCTTGCCATCCACGAAAAGGTCCCAGGTTCTGGCTTTGAGGTTCTCGCGAATGGTGAGGCGCATCCATTCGAGGGCGAGCCCCCGCTCGTCGACCTCGAAGGAGTGGCCGGCGTCGACAGCATTGGGGGCAGTGTCTTTACCTTTATCGTCCGACGCGGCGAGGGCGACGATCCGGCCGGTCCCCTGCGTCTTGATGAAGCCGAGCATGGCGCCATTCGCATCGATCGTGCTGAGCGGCGTCTTCGAGCTGTCGGCGGTTGGCAGAATCGCAAAGTCCAGAAAGACGACGCCGTCCGCGGGAATCGGGAAGGTCGTCGTCGCGGCAGCATCATCTCCCGAGGCTGCGATTTCCAGGCTCTGGTTGCCCCCGCCTTTCTCCGCCTGGGTAACCTTCGCGATCCCTGCAGTGCTTTGCTTCCACCCAGCGCGCGTCGCGATATCGGTGCCGGCGGCCAAGCCCTCACTTTCTTCGAAACCAGTCCCGGATGCGGCGACGGCGACGGAAAGCGCCATGGCCGCTGTGGCGAGTCCAAGGGAGAAGCGTGAGAGCCGCAGGGTTTTGGAGACAATCATGGCGATTTGAGCGTTTCAGCCCCCGTAGACGACGCTCACGATGTCACTGGATTGGCCGATCTCCTCGTCGTCCACCACGCCGACGGCGCGGTATTCGCGAGTCTCGGGCGTGCCGGCGACGGAGAGCGGGCTGTCGTCTTCGAAGGGGAACTTGCTGCGTCGAGCGACGAGGAGCTTCCATTCGGCCGCGCCTTTGAGGCGGACGTAAAGGTTCATGGCCTGCACGCCGCTTTTCTTGCCCTTGAGGCGCACGTAGCTGGGGAATGCCTCGGCGGAGAGCGTGGGCTTGTAAGTCTCGGGATCGAAGGAATCGCCGCCGCCGATCACCTGAAGGTCCTCCCCGATGCCGGCGGTGTAGCCGGGGCTGGTCTTGAGATGGCGAATGGCGGCGCGAATCCTGGGCAGGTGATCGCCCTGGCTCTGCTGGAAGGCGCCGAGCGCGGCGTCGAGTGCGATTTGTTTCGCGAGCAGGTCCGCAAGCGGCGTTTGCAGGGCGGTGATCTCGGCCTGGAGAGTGGTCAGCTCCGCAGGATCGAGGCCGAGGGCCGGGGCGTTGGTCGGGAGCTTGGCAGCGAGATTTGCGAGCCAGTCGGAGAGGTTCGCGTAGGATTGCGGGATGAAGTCGGTGGCCATGGGATCGCGGGTTATTCGAGGTGGTTTGCGGAGTTTTCTTTCGGCGAGAGACCCTTGGAGGAATGCGAGCGGGCCTCGGAAGACGGATGGCCGGCTCGCCAGGCGAAAAGGGAGTCTCGCTCGCGGGCGAGGCGACCGGCGGCGCCGATTGCCGGCCTCGGCGTTTGGCGAAGGCCTCTCGGGTGGATGCGAGGGCCTCTCGAAAGCCGGCGAGCCAGGTGGAGAGTCAGCGAGCGACTCTCGGAGGTCGGCGAGACGGTCTCGGTTGACAGCAAGAGCCTCTCGGAGGAGAGCATTGCGGCGGCCGGGCCGGCGAAGACGGAGCTCGGAGAGAATGAGGGCCGGCCGGATTGCACGGCGAAGATGCAAGCAGTTCCCTTGGCCCCTGTCTTTCCGGTGGATGCCCGGAAATTTTTATCGGGGTTTCTTCCCTGATTAGTAGGGGATTATCGGGGGATAATTTCTTGACGTTCGGCCGGCCGGTGAAATTGTGGCCCTGCCCGCGGGGCTCTCTCCATTCCTCATATCGCACCATTTCTCGCCATGGAACCCTCCCGGGAAAATTCTTCAGTCCGTCATTCCGAGGAAGGGCCCCTTGCCCGGATACTGCTTATCGGGGGTTCACCCTGGTTGCGCCACTCTCTGGCAACCCTCGCCACTGCCGAGAAGTGGCTGGAGGTCTGCGGGAATACGGGCTCGTCCGCCGTCGCGCGGCGGATTTGTGAGGAGAAACTGCCGGGACTCATCGTGCTCGACATGGAATTGCCGGAAGGTTCCGGCCTGGGACTTCTGCGCGATCTGGCAAGAATCCGGCCCGACGCGGGCATTCTCGCCCTCGGCGAGCGGGAGGATACGGCGTGGCTTACCCGCGTGTTCCGCGCGGGTGCTCGCGGCTATCTCTCGAAACAGGACGAGACCCGGGAAATTTCTTCGGCCCTGTGGCGGGTCGCCCAAGGCCACCGGGTCGTCAGCCGACGCATTTCGGAACTCGTGATCGGCATCGTGACCTCCGGACAGGGGATGGGCGCGAAGCGCGGCGTCGAAGCACTTTCCCCTCGGGAAATCGAGGTCTTCTCCCTCCTCGGCAAAGATCAGGGACCTACCGCGATTTCCCGCCGCCTCGGAGTGACGGTGAAGACGGTCGAGACCCATTGCCAGCATATCAAGCGCAAGCTCGGCCTGCTAAATGGCAAGGCGTTGAAACAGCGCGCCTTGCAATGGGTGCTCTCCGCCGGCGGGCCGGCAGTCTCGAGCGCGCAATTCCTCTTCGCGGTCATCATGCAATGCCTCACCGGCAACGGAGAGAGTCTTGGGGCCATCTGAGGCGCAAAACCGCATCGACGCCGCCCGGAATCGCGCCAGCACGGCGCTAGGGCCCACATCCTCTCATTCGCACCGGGCATCTTCTCCTGGAGGATTAGCGAAGCTCTCTCAAAGCTTTTGGAACACCTCGACATAGTCGTTTGCGTAGACTTTGCCGAAATGGATCGGTGCCGCGTTGGGCGACAGGAAGGACCGGAATGAAATTTTGTCTCCGGGCAGGACCTCGAGGTCCTTTCTGAAGTAGGAGACCGTATCCGTTCGTTTGTCCGACTTCTCCTGAATCCTTTCACCTCCTTGAAGAACGACGGACTTGGGAGGATCAGAAGCTTCGTCCGGGGATCGCTCAGCGTGGCGTGGGCCAGTCCCTCGGTTCTAAATCTGCGATTTTCAACCGGGTTGCTGGACTTCAACCGTTTGACTCGAAAATCCAGAGGGTTGCTAACGCCTCTCCCCCAGAAATGAGGCGAAGCGCCGACGGTGCAGGAATACAGGATGTAACGCCCGTCTCGATAATTCATCGTATCAAAGACTCCAAAAGCATCCTTTCGATCCTCGAGCCAGTGGATGAAATCCAGCTCGCCGGCCTGGAAAACGTTTCGGGTCTGCCATCGCGCGTGCACCGTATTGATGCCGGCAACAAAGAGGGTGCAAATCATCGCCACTCGCAGCGTCGCGATGGGGAGACAAAGTGTCGTCGGACGCAAACTAAATACCGCCGCCGTTGTCAAAGCGAGATACGGCATCAAGGCTATCCAGTATCTTTCATTCGCCTCGAGACTGCCACTTCGCAGGCCCTCCACCATGAACAGCGCCAGAATGCCGAGGCATCGGACGGGAAAGAGCTCGAGGGAGTTGGCGCGCGATAGAAAATGAAGAACGTGCGCCGGCTTGAACCCGCTGTGCCGGGATCCTGCGACCGACTTCTGGCCCCTCCACGGATGACTAACGGCCAGCAAGGCCAGATACCCGCCCGCCAGGCAGACGGCTACTCCAGCATTGTTCCAAAAGTATCTCGCCATGATCTCACCTTTAACCGTGGCGTCGGATGCAAAGAGTATGCGATTGGAGTTCAAAAACGTGATCTGCCCGTGATCGATCACGGTGGAGAAAACAAGCCGCGCGAGGAAAAACCCTGACGAGAGGAAGCCGAATCCGATGACGTGAAACGCTCCCGTTTTGCCGACCAGAAGCAACCACTGGATGAAGGCAACGATGATGATCTCCGTTCTCATCGTGCTGGCGGCGAGATTGCACACACCGGCCACGTAGAGCAGATAGACATGCCCCGGAGACTTTAGCGACTTGACCAGGCACCAGGTCGCAAGGCCGGAAAGGAGGAAGACGAAACCCTCCGTCATTCCGTTCGCCGCTTCGGTCAACGCGGCCCCAAACCCGAGAAATACCGCTAACGCGGCCAATGCCGACCCCCCACCGAAGATTTCCGCCGCGGAGAGAGTGAACAGGACGATCCCCGACACGTAGGCCGTCCATGACAGGGTCTGATACCAATGGATCGCGGAAAAGGCGTCTGCGCCGTGGCAGAGCGACTGGATGATTCCCCCGATAAATAGCGTGTGGCCCTTTGGCCACGGGCTTCGCAAGCCGACCTCGGACCATAGCATCGGCAGCTCGAGTTTGTCCGTCAGTGCCGAGACTGCCCGCACGGTGCAATCGCCGAGACCGAGCGCCCAGTCGTTACTCCAAATGGCTCTCAGGCCGAAAATGTAAGCGGCAACGAAGAGCGCGGCGATCGCCAGGCTGATCGTTCTTCGACTCATGGGAGTAAACGTCATCAAACGCGGGGATGAAGAAGACTTGTGGGACTGGTGACCATGCGCGCCGCGCCGCCGCGTTGAACTTCAGCAGTTGCATCCTCCGGATTCGGGATCTCATCTGCCGGGTAAATGGAAACGATCATCAGGCGCGGGCGCCCATTCATTGAGGAAAACATCCTACTGTCAAGGTCCGCTCCCGAAGAGAAACGAAGATCGACGCCGTCCGGATTCGCGCCGATATTCGCCGGCATGATCCGCGTGCTTCTTCTCGTTGCCCTCGGCGCCCTGCCTGCGCTCGCCTCCGCCCAGTCGAAGATCCAGTCCGCCCCGCCGGAGGCCTCCACGCCGTCGAACGCGCCGAAGAAAATGCCCTCCTCGGTGCCGACCCCCACGCCGGCCGAAGCCGCCGTCGCCGTGAAGCAGACCAAGCGCACGCCCGACCAGATCGTGGACGAATTCTTCGCCGCGCTGAAGGCCGACAAGGTGGACGCCGCCTACGACACGCTCGACTCCGAGTTTGCCATGGTCGATCGCGGCGACCAGTCGAAGACGATGCGCGCGCAGACGCAGAAGGCCCTCGACGCCTACGGCCCCGTCGTCAGCGCCGAGATGGTGAAGGAGGAAAAACTCGGCACGCACCTGCTGCGCCGCACCTACATCCTCGCCGGCGACGAGCTGCCGCTCCGCTGGAAATTCTATTTCTACAAGCCCGCCGACCGCTGGAAACTCATCGACCTGCGCATTGACGATGCCATCGCGGAGTGGTTCGATGAAAATCGTCATTAGTCATTCGTCATTCGTCATTGGTAACCAGTGATGGCGACGCCTCGAGACAACCAATGATCATTGACCAAGCACCAATGACCGCGCCCGTCGCGCGATTCCTCCAGTTCGTGCGGTTCTCGCACACGATCTTCGCGATGCCCTTTGCGCTCGGCGCGATGGTCGTCGCCGCGCACGGCCTGCCCGCACCGCGCATCATCCTGCTCATCGTGCTCGCGATGGTCTTCGCCCGCACCGCGGCGATGACCTTCAACCGCCTCGCCGACTGGGAGATCGACAAGCGGAACCCGCGCACCGCCGGTCGCCACCGCCTGCTCTCGCGCGCCGGCGCCATCCTCACCTGCGCCATCGCCTCGCTGCTCTTCGTGCTCACGACGGCAGGGATCAATCCCCTCTGCTTCGCGCTCTCGCCCGTCGCGCTGGCCATCGTTTTCTTCTACTCGTTCACGAAGCGCTTCACCCACGCCGCGCAGTTCTTCCTCGGCCTCGCCCTGGCCGTCGCCCCCGTCGGCGCGTGGCTGGCCGTCACCGGCGCCTTCGCCGCGCCGCCGCTCATTCTCGCGCTGGCCGTCGTGCTCTGGCTGGCGGGCTTCGACACGATCTACGCGACGCAGGATTACGAGGTCGACCGCCGCGAGGGCCTGAAATCGCTCGTCGTCTGGCTCGGCATTCCCCGCGCGCTGCAGGCCGCGCAGCTCCTCCACGCCGCCACGTGGCTTGCCCTCGCGGCCTTCGGCTGGAGCGCCGGCCTCGGCCTCGCCTACTGGCTCGGGCTGGTCGCGATCCTCGGCCTGCTCATCTTCGAACACCGGGTCGCCCGCTCCCTCGATGTCGCCGCGATCAACACGGCCTTCTTCCAATCGAACGCCGCCATCGGCGTCGTCTTCGTGCTGACCATCCTCGTCGATCGCCTTGCCTGACGCCACTCCCCAGCGCCGGTTCCGCTGGCTGCGCCTGTTCTTTCTCGGCGCGGCGCTCACCGTCGTGGCCCTCTCGGTCGCATCGTTCATCGCGGTGCAGCATCTCGATTGGATCGCAAAGTTCGCCATCCATCGCATGTTCCCGGGCGTCACCGCCGAGATGAGTTCCCTGCGCGCCGCGTCGTTTCGGCGGCTCGAGGTCAGCAAGCTCACGCTGCGCGCCGCAAAATCGAAGGAGCCATTGCTCACGCTGGAAGGTGGCGTGGTCGTCTTCAGCTTCAGCGACGTCTGGCGCGCGCGGCTGGAGGAGGTCCGCCTCACGTCGCCGAACCTCGTCGTCTCGCCCGATCTCGGGGAAGCCCTCGGCGTGCAGCCAGCGAAATCCGCGCCCGCTTCCCGGAGCGGCGGCGGAAGCGCGCTGAACTGGGCCATTGCCCGGCTCGTCGTCACCGATGGCTCCATGCGCATCACCCGCCTCGGTGAGTGGGCGCCATCCGTCGCGATGAACTTCGCGGTCGATTTCCGAAACTTCGGCGTCGGGGGAGCCGCCGCCAGCGAGGAACACACCACCGAGCTGACGAACGTCTCCGCCGCGGATGCCAACGGCCGCGAGTTCCTGCGCGTGCCATCCATCGGCATCACCTTCACCACGGGCGAACTCTTCACCGCCAGCCGCGTGCGCGCCGTGCGCATCGGCGCGGGCGATCTCACGCTCGCGCCCGGTCTTTTCGACGCCCTTCCGTCTCGCTCCGCCTCGCCTTCCCCCGCGTCCTCCGCCCCGGGCTGGACCATCGGAGCGCTCGATCTTGACGCGCTCCACGTCACCATTCCCAACGCCCCCGGCCTGCTCGGTCGCGCGGCGTTTCGCGTCGGCGCGACGCTTCGGGAACTCGGCGCGACCGGCACTCCCGCCGGCGACGCCCCGCAGGAAGTCAGGCTCACGAAACTCGAGGTTTCCACCGATCTCGAGCCTGATCGCGCCCTGCTCGCCGCGAACTCCGCCCGTGCCCGCTTCACCATCGCCGGCCTCACGAGCCGCCGTCTTGACGAACTCACGCTCGAGAATCCCTCCATCGACGTCGCCCCGGAGAAGCTCCTCCAGGCCGATTCCCCGGCCCCGACAAAGCCCTCCGCTTCCTCCGCGGCCACACCCCCTCCACCGACGTGGTTGATCGCCCGCGTCCGCTGCGATTACGGCGCGCTCCATCTCCGCGACCTCAAGGCCGGCGCCGTCGACTTCGACGCAAAATTCGCCTTCGACCTTCACGATCTTGGCACCGCGGGCGAGGCCGGCAGGAAAGCCCACGAACTCACCTTCTGGGACGCGCGCGCCACCGCCACCGGCGGCAAGGCCGCATTTCTCACGCTCGACGTCGGCACCCTCTCGTTCACTCCGGAGAGCCTCCTCGCCGGCAGGCATCTCGAGGGAGTTCGCGTGAACGGCGGACGCCTCACGGTGGGCGATGCCCTCCAGAAACTCCTTGCCGCCGCACCCGACGCCTCCCCGGCGCAATCCACGCCGGCGGCCACGGACGAAGGCGGCTGGTCCATCGGCACGCTCGACATCGCCGGCATCCGCACGCGCATCGAGGACCGCCGCCCCGGCGTCACCGACCTTCATTTCACGATCAATACGACCCTCCGCAACGTCCAGGCCGGCGGCGCCGCCAGCGCGTTGCTCGAGGAGGTGCAGACCGTGGAGTTCGCGAATATCGACCTGCGGTCCCCGCTCAATCGCGACGCTCTGATCGTCTCGCTGCGCAGCGTATTCGTGCGCTTCACCCTGCGCGATCTTGCCCGCAAACACCTCCGCGAGGTCGTCATCCTTCGCCCCTCGATCTTCCTCAGCCAGGACCTCTTCGTCTACATGGAGCGCGCCACCGCCGGCGATTCCGCCGCGAAACCAGCCGCGCCGGCCGCACCGGCACCGGTCGGCCCGAACTGGTCCGTCGATCACCTCGAGGTGAAGTTCGGCCGCCTCGTGCTCGGTAGCGGCGGCAGCAAGGATGTCGGC
>DATCRI010000090.1 GCA_036569045.1 Chthoniobacterales bacterium
GCGCGAGCGGCGTGCGCAACTCGTGGCTGACGTTCGAGAAAAACTCGGTTTTGATGCGATCGAGATCCTGCAGCTTGCGGTTCTGCACATCGAGCTGGTGGCGCAGGGCGAAATCCTCCCGGCGGCCGCGAGACAGGAAAAACGTGATGGCGATGCAGACGGCGGCCGTAATCACGACGAAGGAGACGTTGTAGGCAAAGAGCACCTGGGCCGTCGGATGCCAGAAATTCGCATTCCCGACGCAGGCCGCCACGTAGAGGAGCAGCGAGCCCACGCACATCACCGAGGTCTCCCACACCGACCATGGCAGCAGGACCGAGAGCGCCATGATGATGAGATTGAACGCCACGATATAGGGCGAGCGGGCGCCTTCGGTGAGCAGGATCATCGTGCAAAACGACGCACTCACCACGAGTCCCGAAAACACGCCACGCGCCCTGATCAGCCGCGGATAAGGGCGGCGCTCCAGCAGGATGGAGGCGATCACGCCGAGCAGCAACAGGTCGACGCCGACCCGAAGCAGGAAAAACGAGCCCATCCACGCTGGATAAACGAAGTGATCCAGCGAAACGCCGCAGAGCATGCCGAAGATGGTGATCGCACAGGCGATCACCAAACGGCGGGCGCGCAGCCGATAATCGTAGTCACGATAAGCGGCGCGGAAAGCCTCGTCCTCGGGTGCAGTGGCGATGGCGCTCATCCCGGTTTGCGAATCCTCATGAAGACGTTCACGCCGGTTTCATCGGCGTAGACCTCGGGGTCCGTTCCCTTCGGCGCGAGCGTGGCCATCTGCGGCTCGTCGCGGTAGATGAGATACCACTCGAGCAGATGCTCCATCGTGTAGCGCTCGGGATTATTGGGATGGACGTTCGTAACGAGAAGCAGTCCACCCGGACGCACCCAACGATAATACAGGGCGACAAGGTTCCGGCAGACATTGTCCGGGAAGTAATCGAACAACCCCGCGCAGTAGATCATGTCGTAGGTCGGCAGGAACGCGCCGGTGTCCTGGTGCACGTCCTTCAGCAGCTCGTCGATGGACTTCTGGATGAACTTCATCGTCGGCGTGCGCCCGGAGTCCGCCATCGCCGCAGCAGTGCGCCCCTTCGTGTAGGCGATCGTCTCGTCGTTGAAATCCATGAGATGGATCGCGCTCTGGTTCGCGAGGTCGTAGTTGCGAATGAAGCGCTGCACCTCGACGGCCGGGCCGCACCCCACGTCGAGCACGGTGAAGATGCGCTGCTCGTCGGTCACCCGCTCGGCCTCGGCGACGATGTTTTCGACGAGGATGTCGATGCGGTTGCGATGCGCGGCGGCGGCGGCGACGTCCGTCGTAAGATCGTGGAAGATGCGCGCGTAGGTCGAGGTGCCGATGTCCGGCGACTCCTTCAACATCATGTTCACCATCTCGTAGTCACCCGCGTAGCCGAGCGGCTTCACGTAGCAGCGATAGGCGAATGGCGCGCAGAGCATGAACGGGTGAATCTCCCGGCGGGCAAAGGCCTTGTAGACCTGCACTTCCTCCGGCGGCACCTGGGCGGCCTCGCTCTCGAAGCGACTCATGTGCTGCGCAAGTTTCACGGCCATGGGCTCCTGCACCGAGTCGCGGAAACTCGCCGCCTTGTCGGGATTCGCCTCGATCTGCCCGACGATGGCGGTCTCCGCCTCGGTCACCCAGCGACTGGCTTCCGCGAGAAAATTCGCAAAGCGATTCACGACGAGCTGGTAGCTCTCCGAGAGATCCTGTCCCTCCTCCCAGTCGTGAATGAATCGCTCGAGCTCGCCCTTGAGCGCGGGCCCGGGCTCCAGGTGCTCGAGGTTGCGCCAGGCATCGGTGAGCGTAACCGAAATAATGACCATGAGGCCCGTGGCCACGATGCTCGTCACGACGCCCTTGCCACTGTAGATCACGTGCTCTCCGCGCATCACCGTGAGTTCCTGGAGCACCTCGCTGAGCTGGATAATGGAATAGGGGTTGTAGACCTCGAAGACCGCGAGCGATCTCGAGATATGAACGAGAGTTCCCCGCCCTCGGAGGCCCGCGGTGTTCACGAACGCTACGACGCTGTCGATTCCGGCAAGTGCTTTTTCCACGCTGAGTAATTCTTCGGGTTAATCGTTAATCGGCATCGGGCCAGAGCTTGGTTTCCGCCGCGGCAGCGAGCTGCTGGACGGTCGGGCCCTTGAGAAATTCCATCGCTGAAAAACGTGCGCCGATTCGCTCCTCGATGCCAAGACTCAGCTCGAGCACCATCAGGGAATCCACGCCCATTTCATTAAGCTTCTGCGAAGTCGGAACCGCATCCGGCGCCATGTTCAGCGTCGCTCCCAGCACAGCCTGCAAATGCGCCTCGAGCGCGCGGCAACGTTGCTCGCGCGAGGCCTCCGCCAGCTCGGCGCGCACCCGCGTCGCCGCATCGTTTGTCGGACCGCTGCCCCGGGCTCGCAGATCGCGGAAACGCGGATCGTCGGCCAGCTTCGGATGCGCATCCAGCCACGTCGGCCACTCCACGAGAAAGGCGCCAAGCTGGGCCTTTGCGGAACGCAACGCGGTGCCGAGCGCGGCCAGCGCCTGGTCATTCGTCAGGCCGGTGATCCCGCCGGTCGCCAGCATCGCCCCGAGGCGCTCATCACGGGCGACGACCCCGGCCTCCGCCAGAGCCCCCCAGTTGATCGAAAGCGCCGGCACGCCCTGCGCCCGCAACCGGTGCGCAAGTCCGTCCAGGAACGCATTGGCCGCCACGTAGCTTGTCTGGCCGCGATTGCCGATCACCGAGGAGATCGAAGAGTAAAAAACCAGAAAGTCGAGCACGTTACCTGAGGGAAGGCCAGCGACAAGATTCACGGCCCCGCGCGCCTTCGGGCCGAAGACCCGCCGGAAACTCTCCGGCGTGAGGTCGGCCATCATCGCGTCGTCGAGCACCATCGCGCCATGCACGATTCCCCGAAGCGGACGATCGGGTCGACCGGCGTTCGCGAGAAGGCTCGCCGTCTGTGCGGGATCGGCCACATCCGCCGCGACGACTTCCACCTCGGCGCCGCGCGTCTCCAGCTCACGAGCCACCGTCGCAATCCCCTCCGCCTTCGGCCCGGAGCGGCTCGCAAGCACGATTCGCCCCGCGCCCTGCTCCGCGAGCCAGCGCGCAGTCACCACGCCGAAGCCCGAAGTGCCGCCCGTCACCACGTAGGTGCCATCCGTCCGGACAAGCGGAACGACCACCGGAGGAAGGATCACCTCCACCTCGCCGGCCGCAAGATCGATCCAGATTTTCCCGACCTGCTCGCCACTCGCCGCCTCACGAAACGCCTCGCAAACATCCGCCGCCACGAAGCGCCGAGCGGCGCGCAGCGAAAGGGCGCCGGCAGCAAACTCCGCCAGCACCGCGTCCCATGTGCCGGCCACGATATCGGGCCGATCGGCCGCCAGCCGGTTCAGGTCGATCGAGACGAATTGCAGGTTCCGCTGGAAGGCCTCGAGGGGCAGGTCACGATCGTCCGCGAAATCCCGCCGCGCTGTTTCGACGTAGCGACCGCCAGCCCGCAACAGGCCGAGGCTCGCACGACGCGCCGCAGAAGAGGGCGCGCCAAACACCACGTCCACGCCGCTTCCCTCGGTCACCATCCTGATCTCCGACGCAAAATCGAGTGAGCGGGAATCAAAGACATGCGCAACGCCGTGATCGCGCAGCCACTGCCGTTTCTCCTCCGTCCCCGCCGTCGCAAAAATCTCGGCTCCGCGGCTCGAGGCAACATCGAGGGCGGCGATCCCCACCCCGCTGGTCGCCTGATGAATCAGGATGCGCTCGCCGGCGCCAAGCGCAGCCAGCTCCACGAGCCCACGCCAGGCAACGATCCAGGCCACCGGAATCGCCGAAGCCTCCAGGCCGAGCCCTGCCGGCAGCGGTCGCACAAATGTCTCCGCCTGTGTCGCGTAGGTGCGGAAGACATCCGCGGCGAGCGCCACGACCCGGTCTCCAATCTGGAAAGCGCTCCCCTCGCCCGTCCGCACCACTTCCCCGACAACTTCCATGCCGGTCCCTTCGTCGAAAAAGCCGGCCCGCGATGCCGACAGCGCGCGGCCTTCAACCTTGAGAATGTCGTCACGATTGAGGCCGACCGCGAGCACCCGAAGCTCAATCTCACCCGCGGCCGGAGCGTGACGCTCCATCGGGACGAACCGAAGCTGGTCGAACCTTCCCTTCGCACCAGCGGCAAGCGCCAGCGGCTCGTCCAGCGAGCATCTCACGGCTTCTTCCACCGGCGGAGCCGGTCGCTCCGGGGAGAGGACGCGCACAAATCGCTCGTCCCCGCGCCACGCGATCTCGCCCCGTGCGCCGGCCGCGATCTCCGCCACGATGCGCTCGACGTCCTCCGGCTGCGGCGCGGCCGCCAGGTCGATGGCGCGCAGGAGAACCGCGTCGAATTCGTTCTGCGCCACGAGCCCGATGGCGGCGAGGCCGAACGCGGCGGCATTGCCGGCAGGCGAGTCACCCACCGGTTGCGCATCCCGGGTCACGAGCGTCACATCCACCTCTCCTCCCGCGCGAGCCGCGGCAAGGTTCCGGAGAAAGCCAATCCAGCGCTCGTTCTGCGCCTCGCCGGCATCGGCGGGAAGCTGCTCCCCGGGAGCATCGGCCACGTAGATGACGCGCCGCCGGTCCGCGGCCTCGGCCGCGACCACCGCGCCCGGCAGTCCCCGTTGGAGCGCCTCGGTCAGCGCCGGCTCACCGCCCGCGACGATGAGGACGTCCTCGCCATTCAGGGCGTCCGCCGCCTCGGGAGCATTCGCGGTTTTCCACGGCATTTCGTAAAGCACCTCGACCGGGTCCACGCGACTCTCGGTCTCGATGATCTGGCAGCACATGCCCCGTGCGCAGGCGTGCACGCGACCCGCTGCGTCCGTCAGCCACACGTCCGCGACAACGGCAGTATCGGTCTGCCGCAACAGCCGCCCGACCGCGAACACCTCGGGCGACTCCGGACGCGAGAAGTAGTGAAATTCGTCGATCGAAAAGGGAACGAAGAGCTTGCCCTCTCTCGCGCAGAAGAGCACCGGTTGGATTGCCGCGTCGAACAACGTCGGATGCAGCGGATGATCCTCCTCGCCCTGGACGGCGCTGGCATCGATGCGCAACAGAAAACAGCCGTCGCCCACACGCACCTCGGCCGTGGGCCGAAAAGTCGGCCCGTAATGCAGCCCGCGGCCGCGAAGGTCCTCGTGGAATGTCTCGAGATCGACCTGCCGCGGGCAATCCGCGCGCCACGCCGCGAGATCGACCTGCCCCGACTCCGGCGCCACCTGCGGGCGCAGCCGGCCACGGCACTGGCGTTGCCCGAGGTCCTCCTCGCCCTCGACCCGGCTGGAGATCTCGAAGCGTCCGGCGTCGGGATCGATTTCCGTGCGGAGCACCTGAATCTTCGCGTAGTCGACGACGAGCACGCGCTCGAAGTTCACATTTTCGAGCACGACGGCCGGCCGACCGTGCACGGCCGCGGAGAGCGCCAGCGCCGCCTCGACGTAGCCCATTCCGGCAAAGACGGTCTGGTTCTGCACGCCATGGTCGAAGAGGAAGGGAAAGTAGTTCCGGTTCACCTCGACCTCCCAGGCGGGACGCGGACCGGGCACGGAACGATTCAGATAGACGGGACCGGGCAGTCCGAATCGCTCGATGCGCGACCGCTCGCTCTCCAGCCAATGCGTCTGCCGCTGCCAGGGATACTGCGGCCCCGGCAGGAAGCGACCGGTCTTTGGCGCCAGTGCCGTCCAATCCAGCGTCGCTCCGGCGGCATAAAGCTCGGCCAGCGAGAGGAGCAGGCGCGCGCGCTCGGGCTCCGCACGGCGGAGTGAAGGGAATGCGGTCACGCGTCGCTCGAGATGGGCGGCGCATTCCTTGATCGAGTTGCCGAGCACGGGATGCGGCCCGACCTCGATGAACGCCGCGTGGCCGTCGGCAAACATCGCCTGCATCGCGGCCGCGAAACGCACCGGCTGCCGGACGTTCTGCCACCAGATTTCCGCGGTCCATGCCGCGGTCGGCATGATGCGGCCATGCGCGGTGGAGTAGAGAGGGATGCGCGCCGGCTTTGGATCGAGATCGGCCAGCGCGGCGAACAGCTCGTCGCGCAGTGGATCCATCTGCGGGCTGTGATAGGCGACCTCGACGCGCAGAAACTTCTGGAAAACGCCGCGCGCCTCGAGCTCGGCCGCAATGGCCTGAAGCGGCTCCGGGTCGCCGGAAAGCGTAACGGCGTTGAAGCTGTTGATGGCCGCGATCGATACGCCGGGGCGGCCGACGAGCAGGCGCGCGGCCTCGGCCTCCGCCAGTCCCACCGCGAGCATCGCGCCGCGACCGGCCATCGTCTGCTGAAGTCGGCTGCGGTGAAAACTCACGCGCACGGCTTCTTCGAGAGTGTAGACGCCGGCCACGTAGGCCGAGCTCACCTCGCCCACGCTGTGACCGACCACCGCAGCCGGCCGCACGCCCCGCGCCTCCCACAGGCGCGTGAGCGCAATCTGCAGGGCGAAATTTGCAGGCTGCGCGAGATCGGTGTGCGCCATGCGCGACTCCGCCTCGGGCGCGAGCATCGCGTCGCGCAGAGACCAGCCCGCGAGCGGACGAAAGATCGCGTCGATTTCGTCGAGCGTCGCCGCGGCGATGGGTTCGTAGCGGAAAAGCTCCTGCCCCATGCCCCACCATTGCGGGCCCATGCCGGTGTAAACAAAGGCCACCGATTTCGCAGGCACTCCCTTCGCCGTCGTCACGACGCCTTCGTGGGGTTCGCCCGTCGACAGCGCGATGAGGCGCGTGCGCAGATCCTCGGCATTTCGGGCAATCACCGCCGCGCGAACGGGAAGGTGGCTGCGGCGGAACGCAGCCGTGTAGGCAAAATCCTCGAACGCGACGGCGCCCGCCTGGCCGAGCTGGAAGGCAAACTTTCCAGCAAGGTCGCGCAACGCTTCCTCGCTGCGGGCGGAGATCGGAACAAGCCGCGGCTCGCCGGTCGGGGCGATCGCTTCCGGCGCCACCGCGGGCGGGGCGGACTCGAGCACGATGTGCGCGTTCGTGCCGCCGTAACCAAAGGAATTCACGCCAACGAACAGAGTCGGCTTTTCGTCGGGACCGGGCAGCGCGGTCTTCTGACGCGGGACTTCGAGGCAGTATTTGTCGAAGGGAATCTTCGGATTCGGCTTCTTGAAGTGGAGGTTGCCTGGCACCTCGCGATGCTTGAGCACACCGATCGCCTTGAGCACGCCAGCCACGCCAGCCGCGGCCTCGAGATGGCCGATGTTCGTCTTCACCGAGCCGACGAGGAGCTTGCGCGAGCGGCCCTCGGCGAACGTGCGGTGAAGCGCGCCGAGCTCGGCAGGATCACCGGCCTGGGTGCCGGTGCCGTGCGCCTCGACGTAATCGACCTCGCCGGGCGCGACGCCGGCGCGACGATAAACCTCACGCACAAGCGCCTCTTGCGCGTCGGAGTTCGGCAGCGAGATGCCGTCCGTGTGACCGTCCTGATTCACCGCCGTGCCGCAGATCACTGCGTGAATGGGATCGCCCGCGGCCAGCGCGTCGTCGAGCCGCTTGAGCAGGAGGACGCCCGCTCCCTCGCCGCGCGCGTAGCCGGCCGCCGTTTCGTCGAATGCGTGGCATTCCCCATGATGCGAAAGGAAGTGGCCCTTGCTCATCATGATCGGAAATTCCGGCCGCATCATCACGTTCACCCCTCCGGCCAGGGCCTGGTCGCACTCGCGGTTGCGCAGGCTCTGGCAGGCGTAGTGCAGCGAGACGAGCGACGAAGAGCAGGCGGTATCGAGGGTGAGGCTCGGACCGCGCAGGTCGAACGCATGTGAGAGCCGGTTCGAGAGCACGGTCATCATCACGCCGCCGGGCGTGTGGCCGTTGGCCAGCGGCCGGTTCGCGGCCTGCATCGAGAAAACGAGGTGATCGAGACAGAAGCCGCCGATAAACACGCCCGTCGACGAGCCGGCCACCGCTTCCAGCGGCACGCCAGCGTCTTCAAACGCCTCCCACGTCACCTCGAGCAGCAGGCGCTGCTGGGGATCGAGCGAGGCGGCTTCGCGCGGCGAGATGCCGAAAGCAAGCGGGTCGAACTGCGTGACGTCCGCGTCGAGCGACGCCGCCTTCGGCGCGTAACTCTTCCCGGGCCGTCGCTGGTCCTCGTCGAAAAATTGCCGCCAATCCCAGCGATCCTTTTTAATAGGACGTAAAGCATTACCACTCCTAACTAAAAAGCGCCAAAAATTCGAAAGCGAGTTTGCCGCAGGAGGCATTCGGCAACCGACCCCGATGATTGCGAATTTCTCTGATGGCGTGCCGTGCATCAGGGAGAGTGAGATAGCAGAACGATTTACCATTGGGAACAGATTAGTGTCTTTGAATAGAACTTTCGGAGGAGCGTTAGGGGATCGTGATGAAAGCCCTCTCCACCCTCCTTTTCGTCGCCGGCTTGACCGTCCTTCCCGCGATCGGCGAGGAGGCGAAACCCGATGCCAAGGCCCTCGCATTCAGCTACGCGACAGCATTCGAGAACATGGGTAAATCCAGCGTCTCGATTCTCTACGCGAACTCGGGCCAGACCGAGACGATCAAGGACGTCACCCAGATCACCGCCTACGGCGCCGTGCTGCTCGTCAAAGCCTACGGCGGCAGCAAGCAGATTCTCGACGCGAGCCGGGTGATCAAGATCACCGACAACTAGCTCTGGCCGGCCTGCGGGCTGTCGTCGATGTCCCAGTGGGCTTGCAGGTTGAGGAGGTCGGTGACCAGCGCCGTCCAGCCGGTCTGATGGCTGGCGCCGCAGCCGCGGCCAGTCTCGGCATGGAAGTATTCGTTGAAGAGGAGGAGGTCTTTCCAATGCGGATCCTGCGCGTAACGCGGTTCGCCGCCGTGGCAGGGCCGGTTCCCGTTTTCATCGGGAACGAAGAGGGAAATGAGCCGCCGCGAGAGCAGACGTGAGGCCTCGCCGAGGGTGACCATGTTTCCCGAGCCGGTCGGAAATTCCACGAGCAGCGATTCGCCGTAAAAGCGATGATAGGTGCGCAACGCCTCGACGAGGAGGTAGTTCACCGGCAGCCAGACGGGCCCGCGCCAGTTGGAGTTCCCGCCGAACATGCCCGACGTGCCCTCGCCGGGCTCGTAGTCGACGGAATACGGCACGCCGTGCGCCCAATACGTGTAGGGCTCCTTCTCGTGCCGCTTCGAGACGGAGCGGATGCCGTAGGGTGAGAGAAATTCCTCCTCGTCGAACATGTAACGCAGAATGCGCTCGAGATGCGCACGGGTCGTGATCGCGAGCAGTCGCATGCCGTGCGTCTCCCCGGCGTTGTTCTCGAGAAGATGATGCGTGAGCACCTCGTGGTTCTTCACGAACCACATCACGCGCCCGCTGAACTCCGGCAGGCGCTCGGAATACGTGTTCGGGATGATCGTTGCGGCAAGCAGCGGCATGAAGCCGACGATGGAGCGGATGCGCAGCGGATCGTGCCGGCCGTCGACCTCGAGCATGTCGTAGTAGAAGCCGTCCTCCTCGTTCCAAAGGCCCGTGCCGCCGAGTTCGTTGATCGCATGCACGATGCGCACGAAGTGCTCGAAGAACTTCGACGCCATGTCCTCGTAGACCTCGTCGCGCTGCGCGAGCTCGAGCGCGATCGAGAGCATCTGCACGCAGTAGAACGCCATCCATGCGGTGCCGTCGGCCTGCTTGAGCGTGCCGCCGGTCGGCAGCGGTTTCGAGCGGTCGAAGACGCCGATGTTGTCGAGTCCAAGGAAGCCGCCGGCGAAGAGATTGTTCCCCTCGAGATCCTTGCGGTTCACCCACCAGGTGAAATTGAGCAGCAGCTTCTGGAAAATCGTCTCGAGGAAGCGATAGTCGTCGCCCTTCGAGTCCCAGGGCAGTCGGTAAACGCGCCACGCCGCCCATGCGTGCACCGGAGGATTCACGTCCGAGAAATTCCACTCGTAGGCCGGAATCTGGCCATTCGGGTGCATATACCATTCACGCAGGAAGAGCGCGAGCTGGCTCTTGGCGAGGAAGGGGTCGACGCGCGTGAGCGAGACGGTGTGAAACGCCAGATCCCACGAGCAATAGTAGGGATACTCCCACTTGTCTGGCATCGAGATGACGTCGCGGTTGAAGAGGTTCATCCAATCCGCGTTACGCGCGGCATGCGCCGGCGGCGGAGAGGGCTGCGTGGAATCGCCAGCGCTCCACTCGGGTTGGACGAGGTTGTAGAATTGCTTCGACCACAGCAGGCCCGCGTAGGCCTGGCGGGCGACGCGGCGTTCCTCCTCGTTCGGCGAGCCCTCGATTTGCAGGGCATAGAATTCGTCGGCCTCCTGAATGCGCCGCGCGAAGATGTCGTCGAAGCTCGCGTCGAACGGCGCGGCCTCCTTGTCCGTCTCGGCCGCCGCCCGCAGACGCAGACGCAGCGTGACTTCACCGCCCGCCGGCACCGTCAACGTGTAGTGCGCGGCCGCCTTCGTGCCGGTCTGCGCGGGATTCACGCGTGAACTCTCGCCGTGGACGACCGCGTCGTGAAAGGCGTCCTTCACGTAGGGCTGCGGATTTTTGCCGCCGAAGAGGCGTTCGACGTTCGTCTCGTTTTCGGTGAACAGAAAAGCCGCGTCGCCCTCGACATCGAGGACGTAGTCCCCCATCACGGCGTGACTCGCCACCAACCGGCCCGCGCCGTCGACGCGAATCTCCGGGCGCGTCGTGCATTCCTCGTGGATCAGCCCCCAGGCCCACGTGTTTCGATACCAGAGCGTCGGCAGCACATGCAGCGGCGCTTCGTCGGGACCGCGATTCGCGATGGTGATGCGAATGAGAATGTCCTCGATGCCGGCCTTCGCGTATTCCGCGGTGACGTCGAAGTAGCGGTTGCTCTCGAACACACCGGTATCGATCAACTCATACTCGCGCTCGGTGCGACTGCGGCGACCGTTCTCGGTAATGAGCGCCCCGTAGGGAAACGCCGCCTGCGGGTATTTGTAGAGCGCCTTCGCGTAGGAATGCGTCGGCGTGGAATCGAGGTAGTAGTAGAGCTCCTTGACGTCCTCGCCGTGGTTGCCCTGCGGTCCCGTGAGGCCAAACAGGCGTTCCTTGAGAATCGCGTCGTGTTCGTTCCAGAGCGCCAGCGCGAAACACAGCCGGCCAAAGCGATCCGTGAAGCCAAGCAGGCCGTCCTCGCCCCAGCGATACGCCCGGCTGCGCGCGGCATCGTGCGGGAAGGCATTCCAGACGTCGCCGTCGGCCGAATAATCCTCGCGCACGGTGCCCCATTGGCGCTCGGAGAGATACGGTCCCCAGAGTTTCCAGAAGCGCTCGCGCCGCCCGTCTTCGAGCAGCCGAATGATCTCTGCGGGAAGCTGATTGGTCTCCATGTCGCTGGGGGGCGGGAGCCTATTGTTCGTGGTAGTTCCAGAGCAGGCCGCCATCGACGAAGAATGTCGAGCCCGTCACGAAGCTGGCTTCGTCCGAGGCGAGGAACGCCGCGAGGCCGCTCACGTCGCCGGGCTGGCCGAGCCGGCCGAGCGGGATTTGCGACGTCAGTGCCTTCATCAGGCCGGGGTCGCTCATCAGCTTCGCGTTGATCGGCGTCTCGATCGCACCCGGCGCGATGTTGTTCACCGTGATGCCATACGGCCCGAGCTCCACGGCGAGATCGCGGCAGAGCATTTTCAGGCCGCCCTTGCTCGCGCAGTAGGTCGAGAAATGCGGGAACGGCAATTCCTCGTGGACCGAGCTGATGTTGATGATGCGGCCCGCGCGCTTTGTCTCCATGAGGTGCTTCACGAAATCCTGGGTCACGAAAAACGTGCCGCGCAGGTTGATGTTCAGCACGAAATCGAAGTCCGCCTCGGTCACGTCCCAGAAATCGCCATGGCGTTCGACGCCGGCGTTGTTCACGAGGATGTCGATCTTACCGAGCGCGGCCACGCCTTCACTGACCAGGCGACGGTTGTCGTCGGGATTCGCGAGATCGCCTTGAAAAAGATGCACGCGGCGGCCGAGCTTCGTGATGGCATCCGCCGTTTCCTGCGCGCTTTCCCCGATCTTGCGGTCATCCACGATGATGTCCGCTCCGTCCTGCGCGAGGCGAATCGCAATCGCCTGGCCGATGCCCTGTCCGCTTCCCGTCACGAGTGCCACCTTGCCGTCGAGCTTCATAGGTCCTCCGTGGTAACCACCTTGGCCATAAATTGCACGCGGCTTGTGGAAGAAAACTTGCCACGCGTGCGCCGCCCGACGAAACCCATCCGCATGGCTGCCGCCACCGCCAGCATCTCCGGGCCCGCGCCGCGCGAAAATCTCGGCCTCGGCATCGCCCTCATCATTGCGGCGTTCTTCTGCGCGGCGGTCATGAGCGCCTTTGGCAAGGCCGCGACCGGCGTGCCTGCGCTGCAGCTGCTCTTTCTCCAATACGGCATCAGCTTCGCCGTCTTCCTGCCCGTCGTCGCGCGACAGGGCATCGGCACATTGAAGACCGATCACCTCGGCCTGCACGTCTTCCGCAGCGTCACCGGCTCCGTCTGCCAGCTCCTTTTCTTCATCGCGGTGAAGTCCATCCCGCTCATGGACGCCGTGCTGCTCTCGAACGCCGCGCCGCTCTTCATCCCGCTCGTCGTCTTCGTCTGGTTCCGCAAGACCGTGCAGCCGCTCGTCTGGGCCAGTCTCTTCGTCGGCCTCATCGGCATTGTCCTCATCATCAAGCCCAGCGCCGCGATGTTCCGCGACCCCGCCGCGCTCATCGCTCTCGCCGCCGCCGTGTTCTCCGCGCTCGCTCTCGTCGCGACGAACAAACTCTCCGCCACCGAGCCGCCCACGCGCATCCTCGTTTACAACTTCGGCGTCTCCACGCTCCTGCTCGCGCCAATCTGCGCGTTCTCGTGGACGCCGCCCACGCCGCACCAATGGACGCTCCTCGTCGCCGTCGGCCTCACGATGGCGCTTACGCAATACCTCATCATCCTCGCCTACCGCCACGCCAGCGCCGCGAGCATCTCGCCCTTCAACTACACCGTCGTCATCTTCTCCGGCCTGCTCGGCTGGGTTTTCTTCGGCAACGTGCCGGACTGGATCGCCGTCCTCGGCACGCTCCTCATCTGCGCCGGCGGCATCCTCAGCATCCGCGCCGGCCATCCCGAAGGCCACGGCCACGCCCTCAGCTGCGCCCGCCACAAACCCGTCCCGAAAGCATGAAATACGATCCGCGCGCCCTGCCCGACGTTCCCACGCTCGCCGCCGAGCTCACCTACCCGCACGACTCCATTCTCGGCGAATCCCCGCTCTGGGACGAACGCGAGCAGGTGCTCTACTGGGTCGACATCGACCGCGGCGAGATCCACCGCTTCGACCCCGCCACGCAGGAGGACAGGACGTCCACCCTCGGTGGCAAGGTCACGTCCATCGCTCTCCGCGTCTCCGGCGGCCTCGTCGCCACGCTCCGCAAGAACTTCGCCACCTTCGACCCCGCGACGGGCAACGCCGATATCCTCGAAGCCGTCGAGGCCGACGCGCCCGAGAACCGCTTCAACGACGGCAAATGCGACCGACAGGGCCGCTACTGGGCCGGCACGATGAACGAAGTCCGCGTCGGCGCGCCCGAGGCCGGCCTCTACCGCTACGAAGGCCCGGGCCGCTGCGAAAAAATGATCGACGGCGTCACGATCTCGAACGGCACGGGATGGAGCCCCGACGGCCGCACGATGTATTACACGGACACGCTCCGACACACCGTCTACGCCTACGACTTCGACCCCGCCACCGGCGCGATCGCGAATCGCCGCCCGTTTTACGAGGTCGAGCCCGCCGCCGAGGGGCTGCCCGACGGACTCACCGTCGATGCGGAAGGCCACGTCTGGAGCGCGCTCGTGAACTACGGCCGCATCCTCCGCTTCGATCCCGACGGCAAACTCGAGCGCATGATCACCTTCCCCGCCACGCGCGGCACCTGCTGCACCTTCGGCGGCTCGGACTACGGCGACCTCTACATCACGACGGCGCGCGAATGCCTCTCGCCGGCCCAGATCGCCGCCCAACCCATCGCCGGCAGCCTCTTCCATTGCCGTCCCGGCGTCACCGGCCTGCCCGAGACGCCCTTCCGCGACTGACTACGGCAGGATGTGCACCGGCGTCCCGAGCGGGATGCGATCGTAAAGTTCGCGCATTTCCGCGTTGCCGAGAGCGACGCACCCCTGCGTCCAATCCCGGCCGGCGCCGCCGCCGTGGATGAAGATCTCACCACCGAGCCGCGTCTTCCACGGCGGAGCCTCCCCGCGCTCGTTCGCCTCGCGAATCGCGCGTTCCTCGGCCTCGGAAATCAATCCCTCGCGGCGCCCGCGCGTGGCGTCGTCCGGGCCCGGATAGCTGATCCCCAGCGACAGGAAGAATTTGCTCTGCGGATTCTTCACGCACACGAAATACGTGCCCACGGGCGTGGCGCCGTCGCCCTCCACCCGCTTCGGGGCTCCCGGCTGCGATCCCAGGGCCACGGGATAAACCCGGATCGTCCGACCGAACGCATTCACGAGCCGGAGTTCGCGCGCGGTCTTCAGAATCTCGATCCTCGCCACCTCGTTGAATTCCCGGCGCAGGAAGAAGGCCCCGATCCCGGCCACGAGCAGCACGAGCCCGAAGATGCCGGCGGCTTTTCGCGAGTTCACAGGCGCGCCCCGGCTAGATCTCGACCTGCTTGCCGATCTCGATCGTGCGATTGCTCGGCAGGCGGAAGAACTGCGCCGCGTTCTGCGCATTCTTCGACATCATGATGAACGCCGCCTCGCGCCAGCGGGAGAGGCCCTTGTTCGCGCGGACCAGCGTCTCGCGACCCAGGAAGAACGTGCTGCGCTCCACGTCGATCGGCACGCCCTTCCTGATGGATTGGTCGACGATCGCCTGAATCGACGGCACCTCCATGAAACCGAACTTCGCCGAGAACTGATAAAAGCCCTCAGGCAGCTCCGTGATCGTGAGTTTCTCGTCGTCGGGCACCATCGGGACGCGCGCGGGCGAGATCGTCAGGACGATGTTGCGCTCGTGCAGCACGTGGTTGTGCGTGAGGTTGTAGGAGAGCGAGTGCGGCGTGATGTCCGCCGTGGAGGAGAGGAAGATCGCGGTGCCCTTGACGCGATGCGGCTGCAGCGCGGGATCGAGTGCGCCGGAGAGAGCGATGGAATCGACGAAGCATGGCAGCGTCATCGCGTCGACGATGTGGCTGCGGATGTAGGTGCGCCCGAGCTTCCACGTGGTCATCAGGTAGAAGATCACCGCGCCGATGCAGAGCGGCAGCCACCCGCCATGGATGACCTTGAGAAGATTCGACGAGAAGAAGGCGATCTCGATGACGGCAAAGACCAGGCACACCGCGATGGCGAGCGGCCGGCTCCAGCCCCATTGCTTCTGCACGACGACGAAGAACAGGCTCGTGGTGGCCATCATCGTCATCGTCACCGCGATGCCGTAAGCCGCGGCGAGGTTCGTGCTGGATTTGAAGGCGAGCACCAGCGTGATGCAGGCGGTCGCGAGGGCGAAATTCACGGTCGGGATGTAAATCCGGCCCGAGGTTTCGTGGCTGGTGTGCGAGATCTGCATGCGGGGCAGGTAGCCCATCTGCATCGCGGCGGTGGTGAGCGAGAAAACGCCGGAAATCAATCCCTGCGAGGCGATCACGCCGGCGGCCGTGGCGAGCAGCACGAGCGGGAGCTTGGCCCAGTCCGGCGCGAGCAGGAAGAACGGGCTTTCCTGCGCCTCGGGATGAGTGAGCACCAGCGCGCCCTGGCCGAGGTAGTTCAGCATGAGCGCGGGCAGCACGATGAAGTTCCAGGCCGTGCGAATCGGGATGCGTCCGAAGTGGCCCATGTCCGCGTAGAGCGTCTCGGCGCCGGTCACCGCGAGCACGACGCTGCCAAGGACGACGGTGGAAATCTTCGGATGGTTGATCAGGTAGTTCGCGCCCCACCAGGGATTGAAGGCCTGGAGAATCTCGGGGTGAAGAAATGTCTGAATCGCGCCGAGCGTTCCGATCGTCACGAACCACAGCAGGATGATCGGCCCGAATGCCTTGCCGATGAGGTTCGTCCCGAACCGCTGGACGGAGAAGAGCGCGAGCAGGATCACCGCGGCCACCGGCACCACGACATGCTCCAGCGACGGCGAAATGACCTCCAGCCCCTCGACGGCCGAGACCACCGAGATCGCCGGCGTGATGACGCCGTCGCCGTAGAGCAACGCGGCGCCGAACACGCCCACGGCCGTCATCAGCGCCATGGACCGCGCGACAGGCGCACCGCTCGTCGTGCCGGGGAAAGCGAGGTTCAGGAGCGCGAGGATGCCGCCCTCGCCATGGTTGTCGGCCCGCAACACGAGCGTCACATATTTCACGGACACCACGATGATGAGCGACCAGAGAATGAGCGAAAGAATGCCGAGCGTGGTCGTGGCATCGACTCCGCCACTGTGCTCGAGGCATTCCTTGAGGGCGTAGAGCGGGCTCGTCCCGATGTCGCCGAAGACGACGCCAAGCGCGCCGACGGTAAGGGCTGCGCGAGAGACTTTGGCGTGGTCGATCGATTCGGACATGAGCTACGCGGGCATTGTGTGTCGCCCGGCGCGCCCACCTTCTGCCAGTCCGCCCGTCCCGATGCGATGAAAAAACCCGCTCACATTCGCCCCTCGTCGGCGTCGAGAAGGTCTGGTCGCACGCGCACGTCCTCCCGCCCGCCGAGGCCGTAGTCCGCCTTGCGCTTCTCGAAGAGCCGCAAGGCGGCCGGATTGTCGCGCGGGGGAAAATCCATCACCTCGTGGCGATGCGCTTCCTTCTCCGCGGGCGAACGCCGCACATTCCGGCGCACCCAGTCGCAAACCTCGCCGTCGGTGAGCGTGCCGCGCACGACCTCGACCATCGCATCGTGCGTCAATCCCGCCGCGCGCAGCCACACGGCGTCCATGCCTTTCCCCAGATTTTCGTGGTAGTCGGGATGCAGCCGGCCCGCGAGATGCAGGCGAATCTTGTCCACGTAGCGCGGCAGGTAAACCCAGCCATCCATCGTTTCGCGCGGGCTGCGCGGGAGAATGCGATCGGTCATGACTCAGCAGTCGTGCGAGCGGGCTGCCTTCGCAAGTGCCGCGGGATCATGCCATCGAGGGGACCGTCGCGGAATTCATCCCGGTCTGACGCCTCGTTCATCCCAACACCATTGATCCCCAGCCTGCTCCATCTTCGGCTGCAGTCGCCCTCCCCCGAAGATGGACAAAACCACACAACCTACCTAAACATCAAAAACACGCTCTCGGACCCCTCTCCCACTCTCATCCATTAGCCGTATCCGGTCCCGTCCGAATCCCGATTCCTATCACATCACCCTTCCATGAGTAATCCCTCCCAGCACAAACCTGCCAACGCGCAGATTCTCCTCATCTCCTGCGTCGCCGCCATCGGCGGCTTTCTCTTCGGCTTCGATAGCGGGGTCATCAACGGCACCGTCGGCGCGCTGAAGCTCGCCTTCAAATCCGACGCCGCCGTCTCCGGCTTCAACGTCGCCTCGATGCTGCTCGGCTGCGCGATCGGCGCGTTCATCGCCGGCAATCTCGCGGACAAGTTCGGCCGCAAGACGGTGATGATCGTCACGGCGATCCTGTTCACCATCGCCGCGTGGGGCTCGGGCATCGCGCGCTCGTCGGAGGAATTCGTCGCCTACCGGCTGCTCGGCGGCTTTGCGATCGGCGCAGCGAGCGTCATCTGCCCGGCCTACATCAGCGAGATCGCCCCGGCGGCGATTCGGGGACGACTGGCCTCGCTGCAGCAGCTCGCGATCGTGCTCGGGCTCTTCGTCGCGTTTCTCAGCAACTACCTCATCGCCCACGCGGCCGGCGGCTCGACGGGGCACTGGCTGCTCGGCTTCGAGGGCTGGCAGTGGATGTTCTGGGTCGGCATGGCGCCCGCGGTCATCTTCCTTGTCGCGCTGGCTTTCGTGCCGGAATCGCCACGCTACCTCGTCGCTGCGGGCAGGCTGGATGCCGCCCGCCGCGTGCTCGGCCGGCTGAGTCATCCCGACGACGCCGACGCCAAGGTGCGCGAGATTCAGGAGACCGTGCAGGCCGATCACAAGCCGCGCATGAGCGACCTCTACGACAAAACGCGCGGCCGCATTTTCCCGATCCTGTGGGTCGGCATTGGCCTCGCCGTGCTGCAGCAGTTCGTCGGCATCAACGTCGTCTTCTATTACGGCGAGGTGTTGTGGAAAGCCGCCGGCTTCACCGAGGCGAACGCGCTGCTTCAGAACGTGATCAGCGGCGGCGTGAACATCGTTGCCACGATCCTCGCGATCATTCTCATCGACAAGCTCGGCCGCAAGCCGCTGCTCCTCTGGGGATCCGTCGGCATGGCGCTCACGCTCGGGCCTCTGGCTTACATCTTCGGCACCGCGCCGACCGAAAACGGCACGCTGCAGCTTACCGGCACGAACGGCACCGTCGCTCTCCTCATCGCGAACGCCTACGTGTTCTTCTTCTGCGTCTCGTGGGGCCCGGTGATGTGGGTCATGCTCGGCGAGATGTTCCAGAACAAGTTCCGCGGCGCCGCCCTGGCCGTGAGCGGCTTCGCGCAATGGATCGCCAACTTCGCCGTCACCTTCACCTTCCCGAAACTGCTCCTCAGTTTCGGCCTGGGCACCGCCTACGGCATCTACACGTTCTTCGCCATCATCTCGATTCTCTTCGTGGTAAAAGCCGTGGCAGAAACCAAGGGCAAGACGCTCGAAGAAATGGAGTAGGAAAAATGATCTTTCGCGGCATCATCGTGAGCAGCCCCGCGGACGCGCTTGCAGTTGGTATCCCGCACTGTTAGAAACGGTTCCTCAAGCCATTTGCGACCTCATCCTTTGAACGCGCAAGGGGCCTGATGTTTCGGAGCGCCTCAAAAGTTCAGGCCTGACAGAGGCCATCACGGACCGAGAGATGATCTCCAGGTCGTTGATTGTCGGATAGGCTCGAGTGGCGAAATTGGCAGACGCGCCAGACTTAGGATCTGGTTCCGCAAGGAGTGTGGGTTCAAGTCCCTCCTCGAGCATTTCTCCGCATCAGAACTTTCCCCGATTGATGGCGGATTCGTCCTCTCCCTAGACTCAGGGGTAATGACGAGCGATTCTGCCGCCCTCACATTCGCACGCGGGACTTCTCGGGAAGTGGCACCGCGGGAAGCGATTTCGTCGCCAGCCCAATCTGCCTCCGCATGAAGGAAGCGGCCCGCCCGCGCTGGCGCATCTGGCTTCGTCGCCTCGGCCTGGGCCTTCTGATCCTCCTCGGACTTCTCGTCATCTTCCATCGGCCCCTCATCTTCGAGGGCACGCGCTACTTCGTCGTCCGCGCAGCGAAGCAACAGCATCTCGACCTCACCTACGACATCGAAGGCTCGATCTTTTCGACGCTCACGATCTCGAAGATACGCGGCGTTCCGACCGAGCCCGGCCCGATCCAGCGCCTCGAAATCGGCACGATCAATCTCCGCTACAGCCTGTGGGATTTCGTGCAGAAAGGCCTGCCCGCGCTGCTCAAGATGGTCGATCTCCGCGACGTTTACGTGGAGATCACCCCGACGGAGCAACCGCCCCCCGCCAAGGCCGCGAAGCCCCAGCAGATCAAGTTCCCCGCCCTTTTTCCCGAAACGCTCAACATCGCGAACGTCAACTTCGTCTCGCACGCCGCCACCGGCGACACCACGCTCGAAGGCTTTTTCTTCAGCCTGCTGCCCGATCGCCCCGGAATCCTGAAAATTGGCACGCTGGATATTCCTGGCGTTCGTCGCTGGCAGGGCATCTCCGCCGCGACATCGTTTCGCGACCGCAATCTGCTCCTCACCGATCTCTTCATCGACAACGAGATCGCCCTGCGTCGCTTCAATCTCGACGCCTCGGAACTCGATGACGCCAGGCTACGCGTCGGCCTCGACGGCACATTCTTCGGCGCAGCCACCACCCTCACCGCCGCGATCACGGAGCTCAACGCCGCCAACCAGCTCGCCCTCGATCTGCAATGCAACGGCCTCGATTTCACCGCCGTGTCGGACTATCTGCACCTCGATCTCCCGGCAAAAGGAACGCTCCGCCAGCTCGCCGTGAAATTCGATGGCGCGCTCGAATCCCCCGCGACGTGGACCGGCCGTGTCGATGCCAGCCTCGACCAGCTTGCGTTTCAAGAACAGCCGCTCGGCGTTGTCGCGCTGACCTCCACGCTCGAGAAATCGCAGGCCCACACGACGGTCGAGGCAAGCGTGGACCCACAGACCACGGCCCGGCTCCGCATGGACACCGAACTTCCGGAAAAACTCGCCAACCTTGCCCGACCAGCCGTTACCGGCCGACTCGAACTCAAGTCCACCAACCTCGCGCCCCTCACCCAGCGCCAGCCTACGCCCATTCAGGGCGATCTCGCCCTCACCACCGACTTCCGCCTCGCGAAGAACCGGCTCACCGCCGACGCCGTCGTGAATTCCGAACGCCTCGCGACCGTCGACGCCGAACTCTCCAAGACTCATTTCATTCTCCACGCGGAAAAGAACCTCGACCAAAAGCCCGACGCGCCGCCGTTCCTCGGCCTGCTCACTCACGCAGACGGTCGCATCGCCAGCCTCCGCTTCCAGACCTACACGGTCGACGCGCTGGCCCTCACGATCGATACCAGAGATGCCGCGGTGTCTCTGCAAAACGCCTCGCTCAAGAAAGCGGCGAACTCCGCGCGAGTCACCGCGGCCTATCAGCTGCCCGACGACCTCCGAAGTTTCACCAGCCAACCCCTCGACCTCGACCTCCAGCTCGATGCCCCCGAGCTGCGCGCATTTCTCGCTCCCGGCAGCGACGCCATCCTCGACGGCACGTTGAAAGTCGACGGGAAAGCCACCGCACGAGACGGGGTGTTCGACGGAGACTTCGCGATCACTGGCGGGAACATCCAGTCGCAGGGCCTTTCCGTGCGCTCGATCGACGGGCAGTTGCAGATCGTCAGGAACAACGCCCGACTCTCGAGATTCGATATCGTGCTCGACGACCGGAATGCGATCCACGCAAGCGGCGACGTGCAGCTCGCCGCGCCATTCGCCTACCGCGGCGCGCTCGACGTCCGCCTCGCGGATCTCTCGCGCTTTCAAACGCTACTCGGCCAGGGCAAGGACGCACCGGCCCTTCGCGGCGCTCTCACCGCCAGCTGGCAGGGCAACGGCGACGCGCAAACACCCCGCCACGTCGGCGCGGCCAATCTCGATCTCACCGGCGGCCAGTTCGGCGAACACAAGAATCTCACCGCCCATCTCGTCGCCGACTACTCTCCGGAATACCTCAACGTCCCGGACTTTCGCGCGGCCGCCGGGGACCTCGGCAACGCCGCCCTCTCGCTCTTCTGGCGAGACAACCGTCTCCGGATTTCCCATCTCGCAGTGCGCCAGCAGAGGCTCACGCTCCTCGAAGGATCGGTCGACCTGCCGCTCGTCCTCACGGAATTCGCCAACCCCGACCTCCTGCTGCCGAACGATCAACCCCTCGCGATTTCGCTCCGCACCCGCGACCTGAATCTCCGCACCCTCTTCACCCAGCTGGGCCAAAAACCGCCCCCGCTCACCGGCACGGTGAACTTTACCTTCGACGCCTCCGGCACGCTCGATGCCCTCGTCGCCTCGGCCAATCTCCGCGCCACCCGCCTCCAATCCACCGCCGCCGATGAGGTCGATCCCGCGGACGTCACCCTCGATATGAACCTCCGCGACAAGCGCCTCGCCCTCGACGGCACCGTTCGCCAGCGCCTCATCCAGCCGCTCCGCATCACCGGCTCTCTTCCGATCGACGTCCCGGCCGTCAAGCGCGACGGCAAGCTCTCTCCCGCCACCCCCCTCGACCTGCGCGTCACGCTTCCGCGCTCTTCGCTCGCGTTCGTCAGCACGCTGGCACCCGCCATTCGCCAGAGCCGGGGCACCGCCGCCATCGACGTCCGCGTCGGCGGCTCCGTGGCCAGGCCCACGATCGATGGCAACGTCACCAGCGACCTCGAGACACTGCGCTTCGCCGATCCCAGCCTGCCGCCGATCGACCGCTTTGCGCTCCGTCTCGCCTTCACTCGTGACCGCCTGCGCATCGAGCAATGCCGCGGCGGGATCGCCGGCGGAGCGTTCGGCGCCAGCGGCGGGGTCGATTTTGCCAGGCCCGACGACCCCGTGTTCGACCTCAGACTCGCCGCTCGCAACGCGCTCGTCATGCAGAACGACGACCTCAGCGTGCGCGTGAGCAGCGATCTGCGCGTGACCGGCCCAATGCATGCCGGCACCGTCGCGGGCAGCGTCTACGTCACGAAAAGCCGCTTCTTCAAGGATATCGACATCCTGCCGATCGGCCTGCCCGGGCGCCCCGCCCCGCAACCGCCCGCGGAGCCCGCCGTCATCAGCTTCCCGCAGCCGCCGCTCCGCGAT
>DATCRI010000091.1 GCA_036569045.1 Chthoniobacterales bacterium
GCGAGGCTTCCGCCCAACGCTGGCCGTTCTTGTATGCCACTACGCGGAGTTCGCCGGGCTCGTATTTCACCTCATCCCACCGCAGCCGAAACTCGCCGGGGCGTTTGGCTTTCCGGCCGAGCGACCGGCCGTTGAGAAAAAGTTCGGCCTCATCACCGGAAGTATAGATGTGCACGGGCGTGACCTTGCCGACTCGCTCCGGCCACGTCCAATGCGGCAGAATGTGCGCCATCGGACGCTCGGGCCGCCAGCGCGACTGGTAGAGGTAATAACGGTCCTTCGGAAAGCCGGCCAGGTCGACGATGCCGAAATAGGAGCTGCGCGCGGGCACGCTGATTTTCCCCAGCTCGGCCAACTGCCTGGCCATGACGGCTGCCTCCGCGGGGTCGGAGAAGTTCAAGAGGTTGGTCGCGTCGTCATTGTAGGGCGTCGGCTCGCCCAGGTAATCGAAGCCGGTCCAGACGAACTCGCCGGCATAGCCAGTCACGGCGTCGCCCGCGCGCCACTCGTCCTCCGGCGTCGTGGCCCAGGGAGCGGCGAAAAGGTCATAGGAGCTGACTTGGAAGTTGGAGCGCGCGACGGGGTCGGTCTTTACGTCGCTGACGGGAAAGAAGTATTCGCCGCGCGAGCTGATGGTGGAGGCGGTTTCGCTCCCGTAGAGCGGGATCGAGGGGAATGTCTCGCGGAACGGCGCGTAGCGCTCGATGCGGTAGTTGTAGCCCATCGCATCGAGCACATTCTGGTGGCCGTTGAAACCGCATTCGCCCTCGTTGAAGGCGCCCGTGATGAAGCGCGTGCGATCTTCCTCGCGCGCGATGCCGGCGAGGTGGGCACCGAGCTTCCAACCGAGCGGGCCATCGTCGCGCCATTGTTCGATCACTTCATTGCCGATGCTCCACATGATGACGCTCGGATGATTGCGGTCGCGACGGATGAGCGCGCGCAGGTCGGCCTCGTGCCAGTCGCGAAAGAGACGGTGGTAGTCGTTGTGATTTTTGCCCTTCACCCAGCAGTCGAAGGCTTCATCAACCACCAGAAAGCCGAGGCGGTCGCAGGCGTCGAGCAGCTCGGGGGCGGGCGGGTTATGGGACGTGCGGATGGCGTTGCATCCCATCGCGCGAAGAATCTCGAGCTGCCGTTCGATCGCGCGCGAGTTGATGGCGGTGCCGAGCGCGCCGAGGTCGTGGTGCAGGCACACGCCTTGGAGGCGAAGGGGTTCGCCGTTCAGCACGAATCCCCGCGTGCCATCGAACGCGATGGAGCGGATGCCGAAGAGCGTCTCGATGCGGTCGATGATCTGGCCGCCACGGCGCAATGTCGTGACCGCAACGTAGCGCTGTGGTTGCTTGACGCTCCAGAGCTGCGGCTTGGCCACGATAATCTCGGCCGTGGCCTGGCGGTCGCGGCCCGAGGGAATGCGGAAATCATAGGGTTTGCTGATGGCAACCGGCGCCTCGCTCCGATGACCCGCAGCATCGAGCGTGTAGAGCTCGTGGCGAAGCGTGAGCTCGACGGCGGACGCGGTCGGGTTTTCCGTGAGCACCTGGATCGAGACGATGGCCGACTCCGCGCTCACCTGCGGGGTGGTGACGAACACTCCCCACGGGGCGACGCGGATCAGGCTGGTCTTGGTGAGCCAGACGTTGCGATAGAGACCGGAGCCGGGATACCAGCGCGAAGATTCGGAAAAATTCTGGAGGCGAATCGCGAGGACGTTTTTTCCGCCGACGCGAACATACGGGGTGAGTTCGAGTTGAAATGACGTGTAGCCGCTCGGCCAGCCGCCGACGAACTGGCCGTTCAGCCACACCATCGAGTTAGCCATCGCGCCGTCGAGCTCGAGCGTCACGCGACGGCCTGCGTCGCTGGCCGGCAGCTCGAAGGCCTTTCGATACCAGCCGGTGCCGGCCCAAGGGAGCTTGCCGGTGCCGCCGGGAAGGTCCTGGCGAAAGGGTCCTTCGATGCCCCAATCGTGCGGCAGGTCGAGGGCGCGCCAGCCGGAATCGTCGCAGGCCGGATCCACATACGCGATGTCGCTGCCGGGGTTGCCCTCGGGTCGTGCCGGACGTTCCGCGATCCCGCTGAGGAACGACGCAGCACTCGGCAGCAACCACGGTTTGATGGCATCGTAATCGATGTGCGGCGCCATCCGCATGGGATCGTCGTGCGTGAAGCGCCAGCCGGAGTTGAACGAAATGCGTTCCCGCGGCGGATTCCCGGAATCCTCGGCTGCTTCAATGGCCGGGGTGAAGAAGCATGCCACTCCGGCAAACACCGGCAACGTGACAAGAAGGCGGGCGAATCGGATGCTCATAAGGAAGAGGTAGGGTCTTCAATGCGTTCGCCGACGATGCGCAGTTCCGCGATTTCGAAAATGCCATAGGCTTCGGCGGGCATGAAGAAGCGCAGATAGCGGTAGGCTCTTGTCCGCTCCTCTTCCTTGACCGCGAGGGTCTGCATGTCGGGCGATCTGACGGCCTTGTTTTTCGTCAACAGCGTCCACTGTTTGCCGTCATTCGATCCGAACACGACGGCGTCCGCCACTCGCACGGGAAAACCATCGCGCGCCTGGACGCGAAACGCTTCCGCCCTCACCTTGAAGCGCCCGCCGAAATCCATCGTGATGTTTTTATCCGCGCCCCAAAGGCCGCCGAACGTCAGCGGATCGTTGTCGGCCATCTTGGCGACACCGTGTTCCGGACTGCTCGACGCCACGCGGTAGTCCAGGGTGCCGTCGGGCAGACGTGGCGTCAGGCGTTCCAATCCGTCCGCGGCGCGCTGCAGCGCCGCCAAGTCGCGGGATGCCAGCGCCGCCTTGAACGCCTGTTCGGTCGCCGACATGTAGTGCTGCGCCGGATCGTAGGCGCGGGCCACGGCGTCGAGCGCCGCCTGCAGGTCGCGGGCCACGTGAATGTCCATGCGCAGGGTCCGCATCGTGCCGCCGTCGCGCGCGGTGACATAAAGCGCATGCTCGCCCTCCTGTCCCGGAGCGGGGGTCCAGGAAAAGGCGCCGGTCGCCGGATCGAAGGCCGCGCCGGCGGGAAGATTCAGCGCGCCGTAGGTCACAGAGGTCGAACCACCCGCAACGG